>CALJUK010000001.1 GCA_937975745.1 uncultured Planctomycetaceae bacterium
GGTTGCAGCCATTCCACACAGCGAAGGGGCATCGGTGACCGGAGGTTTCGTCTACCGCGGAAAGCGGCATCCCGACCTCTTTGGGAAGTACATCTGTGGCGACTGGGAGACCCGCCGGATTTGGAGCATCGATACCGAGGGAAAGACATTCGGTCGCCCTGTTGAGGTGGTCGAGCCGACTGTCCGGATCGTTGGTTTCGCGGAACGGCACGACGGTGAATTGCTGCTGCTCGATTACGACACGGGGGCGATTCTCGAAATCGTTCCGAACGAAGCCGCGGGCCAGCCCAGCCGGTTTCCACGCAAGTTAAGCGACACCGGTCTGTTCGCTTCGACTCCGGATCACACCCCAGCCGCAGGTGTCATCCCGTTTTCCATCAATGCCGAGCAGTGGGCCGATTTCGCCTCGTCCGAACGACTACTGGCTTTACCACACGACTTGCCCATCCGCGTACGACCGGAGAAAGAACGTGTCGCCGGATCACAGTTCAGCCGGCGAATGGATTTCCCCCAGGGGGCCGTCCTGGCGAAGACACTTTCGCTGGAGATGGTCCACGGCGAGCCGTCTTCGCGGCGGCGGATTGAGACCCAACTGTTGCATTTCGACGGTTTCGAGTGGCGGGGCTACAGTTTTCGCTGGAATGTCGAACAGACCGACGCCGAGCTGGTTCCCGGCAGTGGGGCAACCGAAACGCTGACAGTCACAGACTCGACTGCGCCGGGTAAACAGCGGCTGCAGCAGTGGCGTTTTCACTCCCGGACGGAATGTCTTCGGTGTCACAATCCGTGGGCGGAGTCGACGCTGGCATTCAATCTACCACAAATCAACAGGCCACATGCCTACGGAAGCTGGTCTGGCAATCAGATCACCGTTCTTACCGAGGCGGGCGTCTTGAAGCCTGTCGCCGGGACATCCTCCTCGACAGCGTCCACCTCCGCTGCAGACGGGACAGTCATTGACACGGCGGCGCTGCCACGACTGGTCGACCCCCACGACATCACGGCCGACCTCAATCATCGGGGCCGGTCGTATCTGCACGTGAATTGTGCTCACTGCCATCGCGAGCACGGCGGCGGATCGGCCCGCATTCACGTTGCGATCGAAAATCCGCTCCGTGAGACGGAGGCATTGCGAGCCCGCCCGACACAGGGAACATTCGGGATCTTCGATGCGGAGATCATCGCGCCCGGTGACCCGTATCGTTCGGTGATGTACTTCCGGATGGCCAAAGCGGGGCCCGGTCACATGCCCCACCTGGGAGCGACCATCATCGATGACCGGGGCGTGGAGCTTATTCACGATTGGATTCAGTCACTGCCTTTACGTGCGGAATTGGCAGATCTCCTGCAGCAATTGACGCAAAGCGGGGGCTCCACGTTAGAAGCTTCCACGCAGGAGGCCCTCATCGGACAGTTACTTTCGACGCCGCCGGGGGGAATGTTACTGGCTCGGGCTGTCCGGCAGCACGAACTTCCAGCGGATGTCGTCGAATTGGCTGTCAAACTATCGCGCGAGCACGAAAGTCTGGCCGTGCGCGATCTGTTCGAGCCATTTCTTCCGGACGATCAAAAGCCGAAGCGTCTGGGAGACGTCATCAATCCGGCCAGTCTGTTGGCTGTCGTCGGAAACGCGGAACGCGGTCGGGCACTCTTCGCCAACGGCGCCGGCATCCAATGCCGAAACTGCCATCGCGTTGGGGAAACGGGCGTCGAACTGGGGCCCGATTTGACGCATATCGGCAAGAAGCTGGATCGGGTGAAACTTCTGGAAAGCATGCTCGAACCGTCGCGAACAATCGATCCCAAATACATCATGTGGCTTGTCGAGACGAAGCAGGGAATGGTGGTCAGCGGCCTTCTCGTCGAGAAGAACGACAAGGAAGTGGTCCTCAAAGATTCCAAACGGCAATTGCTGCGGTTGCCGGTCAGCGATGTCGAAGGGATGTATCCCCAGCAGAAGTCGCTGATGCCGGAGCTGCTTCTGCGGGACATGTCCGCCGAACAGGTTGCCGATCTGCTGACGTGGCTGGAGTCGCTACGGTAACGGTGTCGAGACGCTGGCTGCTGCGTGGCTGACCGACCACCTGACAGGCCCTTCGCTCGGAAGCGGCGAACGAATGTTGCAGTTCGCCGACCGCGACTCGCTTCCGGGAAGGGCTTACCAGTTTCCCTCGGTCAGGTGCTTCAGCATCTTGATGTCCAACTGCTGGTCAGCCACGATCTCTTTGAGGCGTTTGTTCTCCGCTTCGAGCTGCTTGAGCCGTTTGGCCTCTTCGGATTTCATCCCGCCGTACTGGTTCCGCCAGCGGTAGTACGTCTGCTCGCTGACTTCGAGTGTCGCAAGGCAAAAGCGATCTGCTCGTTGGTAAATCGAGACTTCTTCTTGCTCATCATCTCCCTGAAACGATGGCCTGATTCTAACTCGATTTTCTCATTTTAGGCGGACCAGTTTTTCGGTTGCAGGTCAGAACGAAATGGCATGCCGATTCACGCCATACCACGGCGGACTACTGGGGCTGGCCGACGTCAGCGTCTTCGGGCATTCGGATCAACAGCCATTGCTGCGTTGTCCCGTCTTCGAAGTGCACCAATGCAGGGGCTTCGTCCCTGGTCAGGTTGGAAATCCCCGTCTCCATAATGGGCCAACTCTTTCCGGCCACGGTCCAAGCAGAACGTTGCGATTGTTTGTCGACGGCTCCGTCAATTTGCTGCACTCCTTCGGTCGACAGATTCTGCAACGTGCCTGTGATCACGCCGTCCTTGTTGACCTGCAGCTGCACGTACATCGTCGGGGGCGGACCGGACGCTTGGCCATCCTGTGTAATCGCGAAAACACCCAGCCCCATCCACTCCTCGGGCGTGGTTTCAGCCGGGATGTCGGGAGCCGAGGCCGCAATCGTCTGTGCCTGTTGAGCATATTCCTCCGACGAGGCAATGGCCTCGTCCCCATAGTAAACCGTATCTCCCTGGTAGTAGACGTTGTCGCCGTAGTCATAATAGACCGGTTGCGACCAGCTCCAAGGGAACCACGCCGTCATCAGGCCCCAGGTGGCCCAGCGGTACGGTCGATTGATTCGCCAGGCTGCCCAGTGCGGGTGATCGGACCAAAAATCCCAGCGGGGATGATTGTCGTTGAACTGGTCCCGCGTCTGTTGCCGCCGTTCGACGCGGTTGTTCTGCCATTCCTGACGGTTGTCGATGCGATCAGGACGGTTGTTGGCAAACGGCCGGTCATCAACTCCCGGACGGTTTCCGACACCCGGTCGCTCGCCTGCCCCTAGTCCCCCCGCTCCGCCAAATCGGCTGCCCGGAAATCCCTGAGGACGTTGGGACGGGCTAGGGTTGTTCCGCAGGAACTCTGCCGCTGCTCCGCCACCGGCAACTCCCGTTGAACGACCGGCCCCAAACCGACCACCTCCGTCAGACTGGGCAGCGAATCGATTTCCTCCGCTACTTACTGGCAGGTCCAGGAAGTTCTGCAGTTGGCCTTGGTTGGGCCGATTTCCAATCGAGGGACGCCCACCGCCACCCGGTTGAACCGATGGTCGACTTCCGGCTGGTCCACTGGGACGGGAGACATTCGGTCGCGCGCCGCCCCCTCCTGAGACATTGGGACGCGAGACATTCGTTCCGCCTCCCCCCATGCGGCTCATCGAGGGACCACCTCCACCACTCAATCCACCGCTCCGTCCGCCCACACGGCCGCCACCTCCGCCGGCACGTCCACCTCCACCACCAAATCCGCCGCCACCAAATCCGCCACGTCCGCCGCGTGCGTGAATGTCGTCCAGTGGCAGCAGCATCGCCGCGCCAAGACAGACCAGGGCCAGTGCCCACGAAGTCGCAAAACGTCTCATGTTCGGGGCCTCCTGACCTTACTTACTCTCCGCGGGAGTCACGATCGGCAGTTGTCTCGCCGGACGACGAACCGGATCATCCGCACGCGTAATGATTATTTCGTCCATGTTCGGAAGCAGTTCTTCTCCCACGACTCGATCAATCTGCTGAAAGCGGAAACTGTTCTCATCCAAGGGTTGCATGATGGACGTCGCCGACGCTCGTCTTCCATCCGGCAGCGTGGCCACAACGCGCGTTGTCCATCGATCTTCCAACTTTGTCCACACTCCCTCGTTAAAGCCACCATCCGAGTCGAAGGTCCAGGACCGAATGGTTTCTTTCGCCGGGTCCCATCCGATGATCTGCATGCCGGCCATACTGACCTGCCCCGCGAGATTGATCGTGAATGCGCGAATGATGATGTTGTTGTTGCGAGCCCAATAGCACTGCAGTTCGACCGATCCCGCCCGTTCCTTGTCGCCCCAGTCACCGATCATCCACTCGAGTTCTTTCAAATGTTCGTAGTGTGACGGCGGAACGATGACCTCCTGCTCAGAGATGCGATCGATCTGCCATTTCCCATTCACCTTGACATGAACCGCGGTGTACTCGGTCAGGATCGGCTCTGCATCTGGAGATGTGACCGTCGCTTGCCCTTCTTCCATCGCAACGCTGGGAGAGACAAACTCGATCGAACGAATGCGAACCTCGAGCCGCGAGTTCTTGTCCGACTCGAAGCCTTCGGCAAAGACTT
>CALJUK010000002.1 GCA_937975745.1 uncultured Planctomycetaceae bacterium
GTTGGAAGTGTGGCGACACTCGCGCCCCTTGCATTCCCGGAGGGTTTTCTCTTGGCACACTTCAGTCGACGTGGATTTTTGGGGACTTCTTTTAGCGGACTGACAGCCCTCTCGTTGGGGTCTTCAGGACTGTTCGCTGTGGCTGCTGACGACCAGCAGAGTGATGCGGTCGGCTCCTCGAAAGCAATCGGTCCGGACACACTTGTCCTGACATGGCAGCGGGATCCGACCACGACGATGACAGTCCAATGGTTGGCCGCGGCGGATGAGGGAGCGTCGGCCGTGCAGTTTCAGGCGGTTGATGGCCAGGTGTGGCAGACTGCCAAGGCCGCTTCGAAGCCATTTCCCAAGACCAAACTGCAAATTAAACGGTGCGAACTGACCGGCCTGCAACCGGGGACCGAATACCGTTTTCAGATCGACGGGCGAACGCCGGGTTACCGTTTTCGGACGATGCCGGCCAAGTTGACGGACGAGTTTCGCTTTGTCTCGGGCGGGGACGCAGGCGTCGGCAGCCATGCCGTCTCCTCGAACGTGATTGCCGCTCGCCAGGATCCCCATTTCGTTTTCATCGGGGGTGATCTCGCGTACGACAACGGCCGCTCGCCAGAGACATTCGTCAAATTTCTGCAGAACTACAGCCGCACGATGGTCGACTCGGCGGGGCGGCTGATTCCATTGGTGTCCTGTCTGGGAAATCACGAGGTCGACGGCGGCTACAACGCTCCACGCGAAGCTGCGACCAGTTACCTTCCCTTCTTCGACGGCTTCTATGCGGAAAAGACGTTCGGGGTTCTCGACATCGGCGACTATCTGAGCCTGGTCTTACTCGATACTGGACACGTTGCCTCCATTGAGGGCGAGCAGACCGATTGGTTGGCCCAGACATTGGCCGCTCGGCAGGAGTGCCCACACCTGATCGTTGCCGGTCACGTTCCCTGCTATCCGTCGTTTCGCTCTCCGGAGTCGGGGGCCAAGCAGCGCGAAAACTGGTGTCCTTTGTTCGAGAGGTACAAGGTCGACCTGGTCCTCGAACATCACGATCACACGTTCAAACGCACATTTCCACTGACTGATGGACGATACGACAAACACGGCGTTTTGTACCTGGGGGACGGATCCTGGGGCAAACTGCGTGCTCCCAAACCTCCCGAAGAGAGGCCTTACCTTGCCAAGACAAGCGAGGCCTACCATGTGTCGGTTCACCAACTGCAGGGTGATCAGCGATTTCATGTGGCGCTTGAAGACACCGGTAAGATTGCCGACATCACGTCGACTGCCAGCAAACGGCCATCGAAACGTGGCTGAGGATCAGCGCGATGCAGGCCGGCGGAGGCAGATTCTGTCGGAAGTCGCCGTGTGTGCAGTCTGAGGATGACGGAATGAATCGCTGCGTTGTGACATTCGGCGAACTGTTGATGCGGCTGGACACACCCGGCAAGCGTCGCTTCGTGCAATCGGACAGCCTTGGCATCTCGTTTACCGGCGGTGAGGCAAACGTGGCTGTTGCGCTGGCCCGCTGGGGCCTGCCGACACGTATGGTCTCGAAAGTTCCCTCCCACGACTTGGGCGAGGCGTGCCTGGACTCGCTGCGGCGGTATGGTGTGGCGACGGACCACGTTTTGCGAGGCGGAGACCGTCTGGGTCTGCTGTTTGTCGAAGGTGGCATGGCGCCTCGGCCAACCCGCGTGATCTACGACCGCTTGCACACGAGCTTTCGCGAAATGCAGGCCGGCGAGATCGACTGGTCAGCCATCCTTGCCGAGGCCCGCTGGCTGCACGTAACTGGGACGGCACCCGCATTTGGTTCCGGAACGCGATCTGTCCTCAGGGAAGCCCTGGATCAGGCGGCGGGGCATGGTGTCACCGTCAGCTTTGACTGCAGCTTTCGGAGTTCGCTCTGGTCGGCCAGCGAGGCAGCCGAGGTCTTCTGCGACCTGATGCAATACGTTGATGTCTTCATCGGCAGCGAACGGGATGCGCAGACGTTTTTCGGCGTCCCAGGCTCGGGGGATGCGAGTCTACACGGCTTGCGAGAGAAGTTTGGCTTGCAGACGGTCGCCTATGCACACCGGACGGAATCTTCGCACGGGACGTCCAGCTACTCGGCCTGCGTGCTGCACGGCGATCAACTGGTGACGACGCGGCCGATCGAAGGGATTGTGGTTGACCGCATCGGGATGGGGGACGCCTTCGCGGCGGGTCTCATTCGCGGCCTGATCATGGACCGACCCACGCAGGAAACGGCGGATTTCGCTGTGGCCGCCGGCGTGCTGACGCAAACTCTTCCGGGCGATTTCTGCCTGGTCTCGGTCGACGAGGTCAACGAACTGGCCCGCGACCAAACCGGTGGTCAGGTCCGCCGTTAATCCATTGATATCGCGGTACGATGCCCTTCCCTTCCTGCGCCACCGTTTCGCCCGTCTGCTTTCGATTCGCGTTCGCTTATGGTATCGTAACGGGCCCCTGAGACCCACAGTTGATCACTGATTCACCCGCCCGAGAGACCCCAGGCATTCCATCGAGGTAAACCATGCACAATCCATCTTGGCAGAGAAACGTCTCGGTTCGCACGCGAGCCTGGTTCGCATTCATTCTTCTATGCTGTTGGGCTGCCTGCAGTCCGATGGCAGGCGCGGCCGATCTGCCGGAGGGTTTCACGCCGCTGTTCAACGGACGAGATCTGACTGGCTGGCCT
>CALJUK010000003.1 GCA_937975745.1 uncultured Planctomycetaceae bacterium
CGAAGCGCCATCGTCTGCCGAGACGGCAACACCAATCCGGGGGTTGTCCCGCCAGAGTTCCTTTCCAGCGTACAGAATGCGTCCGTCGGCGAGTTGGATCGGGCCGTGCGGACTGTTGACCAGGCAGTCATACCGCGTCGACCAGGTCAGCCCGTTGTCTGTCGAGCGGATCATCCATGTTCCCAGTTCCGCTTTCCTGTCTGCCGCGGACAGCCTGTGATGGGCGGCCTCCCAGCGAGCCCGGCGATCGGACGGCCAGGCGTCGCTCTTCGCCAGGATTGGCTCGTATGCCAGCGATGTGAATGTCGTAACCAACAGGCTTCCCTGTGTTGTTTCCAGGACACCCGCATCACGATCGTCGATGGCCGAATCGAGCAAGACTCGCGGCCAGGTCCAACTCGCGCCGCCGTCGTCGGACGTCATCCATTCGACACGTCCAAACGGGCAGACATGGGCTTCCCGTCCGCCCGACCAGACGAGCAACAGTCGTCCCGATTTCTGCTGACACAGCGTCGACCAACCTGAATACAATTCTGGCTGCCACGTAATGACTTCGGTCTCCAACACGTTCGCCTGCTCCGCCGACCAAGCGATGGGTGCAACAGCTCCCCAGGCGGCTGTCGCAGCGGAGGCCTGCAGAAACCCCCGGCGCGTCACGCCATCTTTCGGCATCACGGTTTCCGGGGTAATTTTAGAATCGCAGTCTGCGTCGGAGTGTTGTTGCATCACGTGGGAACCTTTCGCTGAGCGGCTGTCGGTTAGTTTCACAGTTGATACTGACCAGGCGACCGAGCTACAGGCTGCGCAGATAGCGAACCAAGGCCCGCAGGTCATCCTCGGACAGGTCGGTTGCCAGTTGGTGTCCAAACTCGCTGAAGACGGCTTCGAGTGTCCGAGCCCGGCCATCGTGAAAGTAGACGCGGCGTTGACTGACGCCCCGGAGTGACGGCGGATTGAACTTCTCCAGGCCAACTTCGTCCCGCAGGCCAACATCGAACACACTATCCGTCGTGAATGTGAGCGGCGGGACATGGCACGTCGCGCAGCCATTCTCCTGAAAGACAGCCTCGCCCCGCAACCACAACTTCCCATCGGGCAAATTCGAATCGCCCGGTCGTGGCATCAGGGGGGGTGCTGGCTGCAACGAATGCAAGAATGTCGTAATCGCGATCAGATCGGTTTCGCGTTCCGGCTCGCCGTGCATCGTGCTGACAATCGATTTCCGCACTTGCTGGTCGAGAGTGCGTGCCGACCCATTCCAGCCCCAGGGATTGTTGTCGCGCGTCCCCAGCAGCGAGAGAGCCCGTTTGGCTGTCCCTACCGTGCCGTCTCCAACCGTATCGGCCAGCAGGCCGTTGCTGTGGCCGTCGGGATGACAACTGTGGCAGCTCATCCAACTGTCGTGCGACAGCCGGGCGTCGTAGAACAAGCGCTCGCCCCGTTCGCGAAATGTGACCGAAGGCGTCGGGCCGAGTGAAACGGTCCGAATACTTTTCCCCGACTTGGCGTGACAGACGGACAGCGTGTCATCGAGCATGTTGCCTACGACGAATACCTCTCGACCCGGCAACCATTCGACAGCCACCGGACGATGACCGACGGAGACCGAGTTCTGGACCACGTTGCGGCCAATGGGAAAAACGGCCAGACCGTCGACACCGGAAATCGCGACCGCAACCACACCGTCCGATGTCGCGACGACCTCGCTGGGATCGGCGGCACCGTAACCGGTGGCCCCCAGCTGAATCTCTCGGACAGGGATTGTGACGTCCTTGGCAGCCGAAACGCGCCGAGGCTCGATCAGCGAAGCAACCGGAATCAGCGAAATCCGATTCTGCATCAGTTCGCCCCAGTGAATCGCCTCGAACGATGTCGTCAACTTCGAGTTCAACTGCTGATGCGTCAGAAGCACTTGGCTTCGATCCGGACTCAGGCAGATACCACGAATATTGTGACCGTTGATCGCAGCGGCTTCGCGGATTGTCTTATTCACCGTGTCGAATACTGCCAACCGGCCACCGAATGCGTCAGCGATCAGCACTTGGTTCGGGGCAATGACGGCTGTCCGACCGGGTGGAAACGGCAACGGCCATACCTCGGCCGGGAGTTCAACGGAAGGCTTCGCTTGAGAGACTCCGTCTCCAACGGGGGCGATCTCGGCTCGCTCTTGCAGGTCTGACCAGTCGTAACGAACAAGCATCCGTGGCCACTGGCAGACGACGACCACACACTGCGAGGACGGGGCATAGATTGCTCGGGTTGGACCGCGGGGCGTCGCGATCCGGACCAGACACATCGGCGAATCGCCGATGTGTCTCAACAGCAGAAGTTGGCTCCCCGCCTGATCGACGGCGAGCAAACAGCCGCCAGGAAGCGAAATCAGATCGGTAAGTTGCCCTCCGACGGACCACTCGGATCGGACGAGCCAATCCTGCATATCGACCAGGGAGAGCGACCCGGAGGTGGAATTGGCTGCGTACAGCCAGCGTTCGGCGTGTCCCGGCGGTTGATCCGAAACGACAGCCAACGCGACGGGCTTCCGCCAATGAGGATCACTGGCAATGTCCGAGCCATTCGTTATGGCGGGGGTAACAAGGACGGCCGAGATCCACAGCAGCGCGGCAACCGATCGGCCGAGAGACCGACAGTCGGCTTGCATCGGAGTCCAAATTTGGCGCAGTCGCGTCATGGCTCAACCGAGACAGCGAAGGAATGGATTTGGTCTCTCCAGTGTAGGACAACGTACAGTTGTCACGCCACTGCCAACCGAGTCAGCTGGCGGCGGCGCTTCTTTGGAGCCCCGGCATCTGCGACAATCGAATTCATGGAGCGAGTTCTTACACAAAAGGAGGTCTCTCATGCCGTGCGAACACCTGAAGCAGCTGTACCAATTGTGTCTCGACCAGAAGCTGAAGTTGTCCGGTTCGGATCTCGTCCGAATTGTCTGAGAGCAATGCGGCGAACAGGAAGTCTACCAGTCGATGCTCTGGAACAAGTATGATGCGAGGGAA
>CALJUK010000004.1 GCA_937975745.1 uncultured Planctomycetaceae bacterium
GTGAGCACGTCGGGGTCGACATCTTCCTCCAGGTGGAGGGCGACCGGAGTCAGACGCGTCATTTCGCGGTACTGGGCCACAAACTGGTCGGGATCTTCAGCCGCGGCAGAAGGCTTCAGATGCGAGCTTGCCTCGCTGAGCCAAATCTCCAGCTTGTCGTATTCCAAGTCGCTGATCTGAAGACAGGCGTCCTGAAAAGTCTTATCAGGAAAACAACGAGACGAGGCGGCGACGAACACTCCCCACACTCCCTGGATCGGAGACTCGGGGCAGAACACCCCACTGATTGTCCGCCAATTCCCGGTCTTGAATCGACGGCATCCGCAGCGACTGCGGACATCCTTATCCTCAAAACGCTCGAACCCCGGACCAGACTCCTCACGAGGGGCGGCGGCCTCGTTCGACGGCAGCGAACGGCGTTATTCGAATCTTCGTTAGCGTTTGTCTGAAAACGACTTGCGCAAACAGACGGGCCATCCGAAGCGGCGGCCTGTCAGCGTGGTAATTTATCGCGGTTATAACGATTCTGCAAGGTCGGCCGGTTCTTCCCTGCAAACGGATCATTCCCAACGAATGAATTCTTCGCGATGAGCCGGTTTTCCTGCCGATAACACCAGAGTACCGGCCCGCCGTCGGACTCAGAGTGACATTGTGGGCGGGCTTTTGCGGCCAAAATGCTGACGTGAGGGCGAGCAGGAGCAATGATCCGTCGATTTTCCTGGGGACTTCTGGCCTGCCTGATGGGGCCGCTCTGTGTGGGATGCATGAGCTCCCGCGACATCGTCCGCGCACAGAATCCCACCCCCGAGGCCGTGGGCATCTACCACGGCGATCGCGGGTTCGAAACGCAGAAAAACCGGTGGCTGAACAAGCCCCGCTATACGGAGATTTCGTCCTACACCGGTCCGAACGGCACGGATCAGGTGCGATACCGCAACATGTTTCACATGCCGGTCGACGCCGCCGGGAACTCGGTCAACCCCTTCGCCAACGGCGAGGCGGGAGGGTACTACAGCGCCCATTGCGGCAACGGAAACTGCGGGCAGGGAACTTGCCAGAACTGCGGCTCCGACTGTGACGATGACTCGAGCCTCTGCCGGCGGTGCAATCCCGGCGGATGCGGTCAGGCCGTCAGCCGTGATCTGCACGATGGCTAGCCGACGCACGTGC
>CALJUK010000005.1 GCA_937975745.1 uncultured Planctomycetaceae bacterium
CAAGCTAAATCCGCCCTCCGGAGAGGGCCGGTGAAGCGGTGAACGCGTCGTCAAGGTGATTGATCGCCAGCACCTCGAACGTGCCGTCGGCCCGAATGACCGTCGAGTCGCCGTCCATGTTGGCAAAATAAACGCGTCCAGCGGCGACGACAGGCGATGCCTTGTAGTTGCCACCGGTCAGACGTTCTCGCCATTTGAGTTCGCCGGTCTTGGCGTCAAGGCAACTGGCGATTCCGCGATCGGTGACGATGAAGATCAATCCGTTGGAGACGACCGGGCAGCAGGTATCAGGAGTGCTCTGATCCTGCTGCCAGAGAACGACATCTCCGGCAGAAACGAGACCCGTCTTACCCAACCGGACGGCATGCAACGGGCCACGCATTCCGATGGTGGTGTAGACAATTCCGTCCGCCAGTGTCGGTCCGGTAATCGTTCTCCCACCGACCAGTCCCGAAAGCTGCCAGATTTGCTGGCCCGTTTGCGGATTGTAGGCGTCCAGCACGTTGCCCCCCATGACGATCATCTCGGTTCGCCCGTCAATCTTGGCAAAAATGGGTGTCGTGTAGGAGTCACCCTCTTCCGCGTGGGCACCGGTCATTCGCTCTGATGTCCAGACAACTTGGCCGGTCCGCTTGTTGTGCGCGACCAGGTAACTGACGGCCGACTTTCCCTCCACTCCGTCCAGGGGATCCTGCATGCAGCAGGAAATGACCAGGTCGCCGTACAGTACGGGACTGTTGGCATGTCCCCACCAGATACTGTACGGGCCGAAGTCTTCGACCAGATTTCGCCGCCACTCCGGCTCGCCGTCGGACCGGTACGAACCGAGTTCACCATTGCCAAAGTGAACAATGACGCGTTCGCCGTCGGTGATGGGCGATGGACTGGCCATGTTGTGTAAGTTGTGAAACTTGGAAGTCCGCTTGTCGCTTCCTTCGACCTTGCGATTGGCGGCACCCTGGCCACACTCTCTTTGCCAGATCAGGTGGCCATCTGTTGTCGAATAGCACAACAGCAGCAGTTGACCGTCATGCTCGGTCGTCAGAAACAGGTGGCCGTTCTTGATGGCGGGTGTGCTGGTGCCCCATTCGGGGATGTCGACCTTCCAGGCCAATCCCTCTGTCTCGCTCCACTGGACGGGCAAAGCGGTTTCACGGCTGATTCCGTTGCCATGCGGACCCCGCCACTGGGGCCAGTCTTCAGCCGCCAGCTCGCCGTTCCCCCAGACCAGTAGGCCTGCGCACCAGGTGGTCACCAGTAAAAGGCCTGTGCAGGAGGGGACGGCCAGTCGTGCGAGTCTCTTCATTACCGTGACAGCCCTTCAGGAGAATTCCGAAGTGAGGCGGCGCAGGCCTTCTCTCGTGAAGTCCTCGTCCGCCCATCGGAAAGTTGTGTCCAAGCGATTGCAGCAAACTGGCTCGCGGGAGGCAAGAGAGAAGTCTGGGGGCAGCCCCGTCTGGGGGGGCGGGCTCCCGTCTGTCGGGAGACGAAGCGTCGCGAAGCCGGTGGGCCCTATGATACTGCAAGGATTTTGTCCTCTCACTTTCGTTCCGTTGACGACTGCGGTAGCTTGGTGTGTCATTGGTCGGTCAGATCTGGCCTGAATTCCAGATGGATGTGTCCTGCAGCTGTCTCGATTGCTCCGTCCAGTGCTGGGTGTCCTGCACCGGTTGAAGCGAGGCGTTCGAAACTCGCACGTTTCTGTGCCGTTTCCTTCCTTCGATCGTATGACACAAAGTTCTGGACCTGTCACAGCCCACCCCGAGTGCAACCTCCGTGGCATCCCTGCCGCGGGTTTGGAGTGTTTGAAATGTCCGAAGCAAGCGATGCGAGTCAACAGTCGATCGAATCCAGCGAGACCGTCACATCCGCCGAACTACCGAGTGTGGCGGATATCAACACTGTGGAAGAGCAGCGGGAGTTTCTGGAGAAACTGGAACGCGCTGGCCTGGGAACGCGGCTGAAGGGATACTTGGCACTGTCGGGCCCGGGGTGGTTGCAGTCGGCCATTACTCTGGGCGGTGGTTCGCTCGCCAGCAGTTTGTACCTTGGTGTTCTGGCGGGTTTCAGTCTGTTGTGGCTGCAACCATTCGCCATGATTCTGGGCATCGTGATGCTCAGCACGATTGGGTATGTCACGCTGTCGACCGGAAAGAAACCGTTCCAGGCAATCAACGAACACGTGAATCCGGTTCTTGGTTGGGGCTGGGCACTTTCGGCAGCGGCTGCCAACATCGTCTGGTGCCTGCCACAGTACTCGCTCGCCAACGCTGTCCTCAGCCAGAATCTTCTGCCGGGAGTGCTCGGTGGTGAAGGATCGTTAAACGCAGGATTCCCTGAGGGAACGTGGATGGCCAGCAACGCATCCAAGCTGGTTGTGTCCGTGTCAATTCTGGTGATCTCGACCATTATCACCTGGAGCTATGACCGCGGCGGCCGGGGACTGGTCATTTACGAGCGAATCCTCAAGGTGCTTGTCGGTTCAATCGTGCTGAGTTTTGCCGGAGTCGTCATCGTGTTGGGAACAACCGGTGGTCTCGACTGGTCGGCTGTCGTTGCCGGGCTGCTCCCCGATTTTTCGAAGTTTGCTCGGCCGGCAGCCACGTTCCAGCCGTTGTTGGACGCCATCGACGGTCCGGCTCGCGACTTCTGGAGCAGCGTGATCGTCGCACAGCAGCAGGATGTCATCATTTCAGCCGCCGCGACAGCCGTCGGCATCAACATGACGTTCCTGTTCCCGTATTCGTTGTTGCGGAAGAAATGGTCGCGCGAGCACCGAGGCTTTCTGGTGTTCGATCTGTCGACCGGGATGTTCATCCCCTACGTCCTGGCGACTGGATTCGTGGTGATTGCGGCCGGTTCACAGTTCCACACAAAACCGGGGTCTGGATTCGAATTCACCGAGACCGATGTCGTTGTTCCCAACAATCCCGGCTTTGCAAAGGATTTCGATCGTTTGCTGACGGCACGCCGTTCCGCCGATTTGGATGGTACAGAAATCTCGCTACCCGAGAAGAAACTGGCTGCCACGCTGGTGTCGCGCGATGCGATGCAACTGGCACAAGCCCTGGAACCGTTGCCGAACCGGTTCGTCGCGGACATTGTGTTCGGCTTTGGCGTGCTGGCGATGGCTCTCTCGACGATCACCATTCTGATGCTCATTTCCGGTTTTGTTATCTGTGAAATGCTGGCCATGCCGTTCGGTGGCTGGACGCATCGAATGGGGACCCTGGTAGCGGGAATTGGCGGCGCCTTCGGACCGTTTATCTGGAACAAGGCGGCGTTTTACCTGGCGGTGCCGACGTCTGTCTTTGGCTTCGTCCTGCTGCCGTTTGCCTACGTGACGTTTCTGTTGCTGCTCAACCAGAAGTCACTGATGGGCGACGACGCTCCGCGCGGTTTCAAGGGGCTGGTGTGGAATGTGGTTGCCGGTTCGGCAGCAATGATTGCGACTGTCGGCTCGGTCTATATGGTCTGGACCAAGACCGGTCCTGTCGGGATCGCGGCTGTTGGCGGCTTCGTGTTGCTGGCTTGGCTGGTCGGCATGAACCGCAAGAACACCATTCGCTACGCCGACTCGGCCGACTAGAACCAGTTTCAAAACCGGTTGGTGGCGAGTCTTCGGCCAGCATTCACAG
>CALJUK010000006.1 GCA_937975745.1 uncultured Planctomycetaceae bacterium
CGATGCAATCATCCGTCTGAAGAACCAGGGCGTCAGTGACACGGTCATTCTGGCGGTCCAGCGTTCCTCTCAGCACGTCTCTAACCCAACAGTTGTTCCGCAATACGTCGTCATTCCCCCGCCGCAGCCCAGCGTCGGTTTTGGTGTGGCGATTGGCAGTAGTCCGCGGCACTACCACCGCCGTTACCGCCGCTGGTAGTCGTGGCAGTTGCGCCTGCGAACGATTCGCCGTGACGTGTTCATTTCCGGCGGATGTTTTCGCTGCGTGTCGGCCGTGATGCCGTTTTCCTGTGGTGGATCATTGTGCTGATGGAATTGTGCTGATCGCATTCACGGAAGAGCCGGTTTCTCCAGCGTCGGTGGACCGGTCAGCCAGCCGAGTGATTCCAGAAACTGGTCGGCCGCCGTCACCGTTTCGAAATACCACCGATTCCCGTCGCGACAAGTCGCGCCACAATCTATGCCTGCATCAGAAGTGGTCCAATCACGTCAACTGGGCAATGGGCGTGCCGAAGGGAAGAATCGGCATGGGTCGACCGCCGTGGTCCAGAAACGCGTGGTTCTGGTCGATCCCCAGGAAGCGGTAGACCGTAGCCAACAAGTCGTTGGGGTCCAGCCGATTGTCCTGGGCGTATTCCCCCTTGGAAGTGGTCGAACCGATGACCTGTCCCATCGGTGCCCCGCCCCCCGAGACCAGGACCGACATGGCACCGGGCCAGTGGTCGCGGCCAGGCTGCATCACTTTGGAACGCGTTCCCGGCTGGACGGTGATGCGGGGCGTACGACCGAACTCGCCGGAGACAATCACCATGACCTTCTTATCCAGGCCACGCTCGTAGATGTCTTCGATTAGAGCGGCGACGGCACGGTCAAAGTGGGGCATTCGGACGCCCAGGTCGTAGTACAGATCGCCATTGATGGCGTGAATATCCCAGTTGCCATGGATCCGGTTCTTGTCTGTGCCGGGGACGTCGGGATTGTTCATTGTCATCGTGACAAAACTGGTTCCCGCCTCGACGAGCCGACGGGCCAGGAGTGCCCGCTGTCCCCACTTATGGCGGCCGTACCGATCACGGGTGGCATCACTTTCGAGAGACAGGTCGAAGGCTTTGCGCGCCTTCTCGCTTGTCAGCAGACTCAATGCCTTCTGGTTGAAGCGGTCCATCGCTTCAATCGAGCCACTCTGATCGATGTCCCGACGCAACTTGTCGAACGCACCCAACAACCGGACGCGATCATCCAGGCGGTCTTTCACTTCGGACGAAACCGAGAGATTGGGCACCTTGTAGTTGGGAGCGCCTGGATTTCCTGCCACGACAAACGGCATGGCCGACTCGCCCAGGTAAGCGGGTCCGCCGCCATACACCCGAGCCGTGTTGGCCACGTAGTTGGGGACACCGACGTCGCGACGTTCTCGCATGCGGGAGACGATTGGTCCGACTGTCGGGAATTCAGAAACAGGGTCAACACTGAGTGTCTTGCGGCCGCTTAAAAACCGCACCGATCCGCGGGCGTGCTGCGAGTCTTCGTGTGAAATCGAACGGATCAGTGTGAACTTGTCCGCCACCCGTGCGTGGTGTGGCAGCAACTCGCAGATGTCGATGCCCGGCGTGTTGGTTGCGATGGGGCGCAGTTCCCCCCGGTAATCGGCCGGTGCTTTCGGCTTGAGGTCATACGTCTCCAGATGACTTGGACCGGCGAGCGACCAGATGAGGCAAACGGCCGTATCGTCCTGGCTGCGGGGTCGCGCCGGATCAGGCGCCGCCGAAGGACAGGGGGGCGGGATGCCCCCCAAGGCGAGGTAGCCGGCTTCCAGAAAACTCCGGCGGGACAAGGGACCGCGGCACAGGAAAGGACTGTTGTGGCTCATGAGTGTGGTGCTCAGTTGTGGGCAGCGGAGGGTGGCGTTCGGCAGGCGAGCAGGCTCAGTGCGCAGAATGTGTGACACACGTCATGTATCGGCATTCTTTGATCCATTGTTGCATGCTAACGGATCCGGCTCACCAATTCCCACCCCAGACCGGCGAATCGAGGGCAAAATGCAGGAGTCCCACCGGTTGTGTGTTCTCCAACCGGAACCGGGAACTCGCACGGCCGACAGAACTGTGGCGCGCAACCGCGCCGTCTTTGTGTGACACACGCCTTTTGCATGACTTCGGGCAAGACCAAAGTCACCCATAGGGGGTGGCGATTGAGGAACGATGGACTACGAGACCGCGTCGAGTGCCTGTCGCATGTCGGCGATCAGATCGTCGGTATGCTCGATCCCGACGGAAACGCGGAGTGTCCGCTCGGAGATACCGCCTGCACGGCGGGCTTCGGCCGTCATCGACGCATGGCTCATTGTCTCGGGGTACTCGATCAGAGATTCGATCCCGCCGAGAGACTCCGCCAATTGGAAGAGCTGCAACCGCGACAAGATCGTCTCAACCTGTTCCCGTCCGCCGTGGACATCGAAACTCAGCATTCCCCCGAAACCGGACTGCTGGCGTTTGGCCAATTCGTGGTGTGGATGCGATTCCAGACCGGGATAATAGACGCGTTCGACCGCCCGGTGTTCCGACAGCATGCGTGCCAACTGCAGAGCGTTTCGCTGATGGGCCTCCATCCGCGGTCCGAGTGTTTTGACTCCCCGCAGAACCAGCCAGGCGTCGAATGGTGAGCAACCCAGTCCCATGGCGTTGACGATGTATGCCACACGCTCCGCATGTTCCTGATGACGCGTCACCACGCAGCCACCCACCACGTCCGAATGGCCGTTGAGATACTTGGTCGTGGAATGCACGACCACATCGACACCGAATTCGAATGGCCGTTGCAGGTACGGCGAGAGAAATGTGTTATCGGCGATTGTGACGAGCGAGGCGGACTGGGCGACGGACACGACTTCTGCGATGTCGACCAGATTGAGCAGCGGATTGCTGGGTGTCTCGATCCAGATGGCTTTCGTTTTTGGCGTGACTGCCGCCTCGAGTTGCTTGCGATCTGCCATTGGAACAAAGGAAAACTCGAAGCCCATCTGCCGATAGACATCGGCAAACAGCCGATACGTCCCACCGTAAATGTCGTTGCCGGCGATAATGTGATCGCCCGGGCGGAACAACTGCATCGCCGTGGCCACGGCGGCCATACCCGTGCAGGTGGCTTTGCAGTCAATGCCCCCTTCGAGCGCGGCGAGGTTTTCTTCGAGCGCTTTGCGGGTCGGATTGCCGCTGCGGGTATAGTCGTATCCGCTGTTGGTTTTCAGGTCGTCCCAGTAGAACGTCGAACTGGGATAGATCGGTGTAATACAGCTGTTGTACTGCTCGTCTTTGTTGACGCCAGTGTGAACGCAGCGGGTCTGGAAGTGCATCGGATGGTCCACGTTATCGGCAGTGTTCAAATAAGGGTGTCGACAGGTATCGCTCTCCCGAATCGGGCAGAACGACGACGATCGTCTTGCCGTCGCTTTCGGGACGAGCGGCTACTTTCAGTGCGGCGGCCATTGCCGCTCCGCAACTGATTCCGCACGTAATGCCCTCTTCGCGGGGTAACCGCAGTGCCATTTCGAAGGACTCTTCGTCCGTGACTTGCACGATCTCGTCCAACAGGGATGTGTCGAGAACGTTGGGAATAAAGCCGGCACCAATTCCCTGAATCTTATGTTTTCCAGGCTGGCCTCCGGAAAGGACCGGACTGCCGGTCGGTTCGACAGCGATCGACTTCAGCGGCAGCTTGCGTTCCTGCTTCAGATAGCGACTGACGCCGGTGATTGTCCCGCCGGTCCCGACGCCAGCGACCAGGATGTCGACCTTACCTTCGGTATCGTTCCAAATCTCCGGGCCCGTAGTGCGAAAATGAATGTCGGGATTGGCCGGGTTGTTGAACTGCTGAGGAACATACACGTTGGGATCCTCGGCCAGTTCTTCTGCCTTGCCGATGGCTCCTTTCATTCCCTCAGCACCGGGAGTGAGGATCAGCTTGGCCCCGAATGACTTGAGCATCATCCGGCGTTCGACCGACATGGTATCCGGCATGGTCAAGGTCAGCGGGTAACCCCGG
>CALJUK010000007.1 GCA_937975745.1 uncultured Planctomycetaceae bacterium
AAGCATTGTCGATTTCTCGAAATCGTCAAATACCAGTTTTGGGACAAAGCCTAGTACATTTCCGTCTGTCGCCAATGCGTCCTGCGCCGGAGAGTTGTGTCGGGGCCATCCGAGTATCGGTGCGCGACCCGGCAAAGTCCCCTCCCTGGCAGGGAGAGGACAGGACGAACCGACTGCTGCAACGTGATCAGGCCGACTCGTATTCGGTCAGATATCCCACGAATGTGCGGCGGTGTTCTTCTTCGTCAGCCAGAATTGTGATGCACAGGTCCTGGGTGACGTAGTCGACGCCGTCACACAACTGAATGAGCTTGCTGTACTGGGCGATTGCTGATTCCTCGGCGGAGATGACTCCCTTGATGATTGAAACGACATCGGTTGACTTCGCCTGTGGCTGGAGGTCCTTCTGTGTCGCCTTGAATTCCATGCTGCCGGGAATCTGTCCCCCCAACGTCTTGATTCGCCGCGCAAGCAATTGAGCGTGCCCCAACTCCTCGGTGATGTCGGCCGCCAACGATTTCTTGATTTCCTCTGCTCGAACACCGTCCGGATTCGTCGAGTTGGCGATGTAGCTCATCACTGTTTCGATTTCCATGAAGTACGACGTCTTGAGTTCCGTGATGATCTGCTTCATTTTCTTGTCGGGCATCGTCTGTTCCTTGTAATTGTCGAGCGTTTCTGCGGTCGCTTGGCAAGCCAGCGGGCATCGCACCGGAATGCTCTGCGTCGGACAAGTGTGAAGGGGCTGGATGCTGGCCAGCTAAAAGTATTTGTAGACCTGAGACGGGGAGATTCAAGCCCCTCTGATGTTTGCACTAACAGCATGCTCGCTGTCGATGTCACATTCCGGCAGGACATGACTTATGTGTGGGGGAGGAGTTCCGCCGTTCACAAGACAGAATACTAATGTACCGCTGTCTCGTGCCGTGCCAGGTGATATCATTCTCAGGCAGTCGAGACGCATTTCTGCTTGCCGCCGGGGTATCACCCTCTGGCAACAGGTCTGCACAGGCAGGCGGCCGCGAAACAGTTGCAGCTGCCACAGTTTCAACAAAGCCTGTCATCGTGGGCCAAGCCTCACCATTGGCCGGTCCAAGGCAGGTGACCACCAGAATGGCGATGATCCCAGCCTGGAGTGGACGATCGGTGTCTCGCCAAAAGAAGGGAAGCCAGATGCGCCTGTCGAAGAGTTTCTCCGTCGTTTGCTGCTTTGCGCTGTTGGCCGTTGTTGGGTGCGGCGGGAATTCGTCCAAACCGGAATCCTCTTCCGAGTCGACATCTCAAGCAGCCGCGGAGGGCGAGACTGCGGACAGCACGGCGGCGGTTGAAGAGAAGCCTGCCGATGCAGCTCCAGTCGAAACGATTGACCCGTCGGTCGCCCAACTGGGGGATCCGAGTTTGACGGCCGGCATCCCGGGGGAAGGGCCACTGACGACCGAGCAGATCCAAGCGTGGCTGGACGATCCGAACAACCACGTTGCCCTGCAGGTCAAGCTCCCGTTCGGATTGAACGCCGGGCAGGGAAGCATCAAGGGGATCGACAAGAACCCGATGACCCGGGCCAAAATCGAGCTGGGACGTCAGTTGTATTTCGACCGCCGCCTGTCAGCCGATGCCACGGTCAGCTGTGCGGACTGCCATCATCCAGACGAAGGATATGCACGATACACGCAATTTGGTGTGGGGATTGGTGGGCAGGAAGGTAACCGCAACTCACCGACGAGCTATAACCGAATCCTCAGCGGTCCTCAGTTCTGGGACGGGCGTGCCGACTCGCTGGAGGCTCAAGCCGTTGGCCCGATCGCCAATCCAATTGAAATGGGAAACACACACGAAGCGGCAGTCAAAACGATTGCGGACATTGAGGGGTACCGCATTCAATTTGAAAAGATCTTCGACGACGGCGTGACGATCGATAACATCGGCAAGGCACTTGCCACATTCGAGCGAGCCATCGTGACCGGACCGTCACCGGCCGACTACTTCGAGTCGTTGCGCAACCTAAAGCTAGCTTATCGCAGTCTGCTCGACGATTTGGAAGCACTGAAGGAAGACGATCCCGAAGCGTACGAGCGATACATGGCTGCCGTGAAAGCGACAGAAGAACATCCGATGCCCGAGTCGGCAGAGCGGGGGCGAGAGATCTTCTTCTCGAAAAAGGGAGGCTGCACGGCATGTCACGTGGGCCCGAACTTCACAGACGAGAAGTACCACAATTTGGGCGTTGGAATGGATGCACAGCAACCCGATCTGGGACGCTTCGTCGTCACCCAGGTGGAAAAGGACAAAGGCGCCTTCAAGACGCCCACGATTCGCAATGTCGAGTTGACTGCCCCCTACATGCATGACGGCAGCCAGAAGACTCTCGAAGAAGTGGTCGAATGGTACAACAAAGGGGGACATCCTAACCCCTATTTGAGTGACGGCGTCAAGAAGCTTGACCTGAGCGATCAGGACAAGGCCGACCTGGTGGCCTATATGAAGTCGCTGACAGGCCCCTTCCCAAAGGTTGAAATGGAACGCCTGCCGGAGTCCTGAATCCCGGCTCTGCCGATTGCCACAACACAGCTGTTGGTGCCCAAACGGGACAATTCCGTATTTTTTTCTGGAGTCGATGTGGTGGACGTGATAGGATCATTGCGGTTTCTAATTCTAATATTGTCCAACGCGTTCCTCGCGTGCTCTGCCCCAAATGTTTTCCTTGTCGAGAATGGTTCCATGAAACGTACCCTACCTTCCGCACGACGTCCTGGATTCACGCTGATCGAGTTACTGGTTGTCATCGCCATTATCGCGATCCTGATTGCATTGCTGCTTCCCGCTGTGCAACAAGCGCGCGAAGCAGCCCGCCGCAGCAGCTGCCAGAACAATCTGAAACAGATTGGCTTGGGGATGCACAATTACCACGACGCGCATCGCTGCTTTCCCTTCAGCTATCGTGCCGGTGACTGCGCAACAGCAGGCGCCTACAACACCGGCTGCCGGCTGACTTGGTTCCAGATGTTGCTGCCGTATATTGACCAGGCGCCGTTCTACAACCAGATCATCGCCACCAATCCACAATATGCGTGGTCCGGTGGGACTAACGACGTCAATAAGAAGCAAGTTGTCCCCACGATGATCTGTCCTTCGAACCCGGGCATGCCCATCTTCTCTGGTGCTGGTAGTACAGTGCCTTTCTGTGGCAACTATATCATGTGCGCGGGCTCGCTGACCGCCTACGGGGCTGGAAGTAATTCGAGTGCAAACGGGATGTTTTACGGTTACTCACGGACAAGAATCCGCGACGTGACCGACGGCACCTCGAATACGATTATGGGAGCGGAAGGAATCGTTCGGGCACCAACGACACAGGCCTCCTACGGATCGTCTGGTGAATACTGGGGAGGGGCGGAACACGGTGCCGAGATTTTTGTGACAGCCCAACCTCCCAATACACCAGTTCCCGACTGCAACTACCGCTGTGGGAACTACAGCACCCCCCAGGCACCCTGTTCTGATACAAACGTCGGCGTGGGTGCCCCAGACCGAGTGGTGTGCACGAATACGCCGCAGCACAACTTTGCCCGCAGCTACCACGCTGGAGGGGCCCAGTTCATTATGGCTGACGGACATGTCCGCTTCATCTCCGAAAATGTCAGCACGACCCTGTTTCAGGCCTTGGGGACTCGGGCCGGCAATGAAGTCATTGGCGAGTATTAACTCGACGTCTTGAGTTGGCAAACAGTCGCAGCCTCCAGCCGAACTCCGCTGGGGGCTGCTTCACTTGATAGGAGGAACCGGTGAAAGGCTGCTTGAGACTTCTTTGTTGTGCAATCGTGCTGAGTGGATTTGTTGGTTGTGGAGGCGGCAGTAACGGGCCTGTCGAGTATGGCGCCTCGGGTACAGTCACATTCGATGGGCAGCCGCTTGCGGAGGGTTCACTCCTTCTGGTTGATCCTGCTGGGACGGATCGTAGGGCGTTTGCCGTCATTAAGGATGGGAAATTCTCAACCCAAACGACGGTCGGGAAGAAACAGGTGAAGATCACAGCCGTACGAGCTGACCCCGAGAAGATGGTTCCCAGCGGCGATGGCCTCAGCATGGAGCCTGGAACAGTGCAGTATATCCCGGCTCAGTACAACGAGCGGACGACACTCGAAATCGAAGTGACCGACTCAGGCAAGAACGCGTTCACGTTCGAGCTCACCAGCAAGTAACGTCAGCTCCGCGATGGGCAAACAGCCCACCCAAGCTTGCGTGGCGTCCCTCGATTCGGTACCAGTGAGGCATCCCTACGCACCACGACGAGGATGTCTCCATGAACGACTTGCGTCTCCACCTGATCGCGTTGGTCTGCCTGCTGGCAGTCGTATTGCCGGTCATCTCTTCAAACACGTCACTGGCTGCCCCCGAATCGGCCGATTCCACCGAGTATGACATCGTCATCTATGGCGGAACGTCGGCAGGAGTGGCGACGGCCGTTCAGGCGCAACGGCTGGGTCTCTCCGCCGTCCTTGTTTCCCCGGACCGGCACCTGGGGGGACTGACATCCGGTGGACTGGGTTGGACGGACAGCGGCAACAAGGCCGTCATTGGCGGTCTGTCGCGCGAATTCTACCAGCGGGTCAAAAAGCACTACGATGATCGCCAGACTTGGGCGTATGAAGCCCCGGACGATTACAGCCGCTACCGACCGGCCGACGATGCCCAATGGACTTTCGAGCCTCACATCGCCGAACAGGTCTTTGAAGAGTGGATTGCCGAGAAAAACGTTCCCGTTTTTCGTGACCGGTGGCTGGACCGTAAGGATGGAGTCACGCGCAAAGATGGGAGAATTACATGTATTCGGAAGCTCTCGAGCAAGACATAACGCGGCCGGATCTTGGTCGATGCCACCTACGAAGGGGATCTGCTGGCGGCCGCCGGCATTTCCTACACAGTGGGCCGCGAAGGGAATGATGTCTACGGCGAGACGCTCAACGGCGTGCAGACCGTCCGCACGGTGAAGCACCAGTTCGACTTTCCCGTCGATCCGTATCGGAAGCCGGGTGATCCGGCCAGCGGACTTCTGCCTCTCATTCATGACGGCGACCCGGGCAAAGACGGAGCCGGCGACAAACGGGTGCAGGCTTATAACTTCCGGATGTGCCTGACACAGGTCGAGCGGAATCGGGTCCCGTTCCCCAAGCCGGCCGGCTATGACCCATTGCAGTATGAACTTCTCGGCCGATACCTCGACCAAGGTTGGCGGGACATGTTCAAAAAGTTTGATATGCTCCCCAACCTGAAGACGG
>CALJUK010000008.1 GCA_937975745.1 uncultured Planctomycetaceae bacterium
GTGGGCTCAGCGGAGAATTCCAAAACCTCGTGAGCCCGATTGTTCCCATCGATGATCTCCACGGCGGTGAAGTGTACTACAACGCAGCAATCACGCCTTGGTTTCGCGTGACCGGAGACCTGCAGGTTGTCCAACCCGGGGTCCAGGCGAACGACACGGCCGTTGTGCTTGGTCTTCGCGCCTGGATGCGTCTGTGATCTGAAACGGCAGCGTTGGCGAGTCGTGCCGCCGCAATTGTGGGATTGCGTTGCGAGTTGGCGCACGCACGTTGCTGCACGCCGGTTAGCGCGTTTCCCTCCTCGGAGCGGATCACCGAGCCGTCGACGCCCGCTACGGGTTGGAACCGATGCTGATTATTCGACCTCTGAGGTTCCTCACCCGCGTCGCCAGGTAAATCAGCAGCCCACCGATCACCGCGGTACCAATTCCGATGAGCCACGAAATGGCCACGACACCGGTGTCGGTCCAGAAGACGAACACGGCACCGATGAGAGCCATCACGCCGCCGATCACCATGGCCAGACCCCGCTGCTCGTCAGCTGAGTCCATCCGAAAGGCTGCCCACAACAGGCCCAATCCCTGCAGCACCAGCCAGATGCCAACGAGAATCAAAAACAGCTTGCCACTGATGCCGGTCCACAGCAACAAGATGAGCCCGATGGCCAGGCTCACAATCGCTTGTACGAGCGGAGTCGTCTTGTCGCCGCTTCGAGACGCGCTGATGGCCCCGATGATGCCGTCGATCAGGAAGTAGCCGCCCAGCAGCTTGACGAGCAGCCCCAACGTCTGCTCCGGCCACACGAACGCGCAGAACGCCAGACCGAGAGCCAACAGGCCACGCAGCAGGATCGCCCACCAGATATCCCCCAATTTGGCATCGACGCGCTGCTTGGCGGCTACGGCGGCGTGAGCTGTTCTCTCTCGCTTGTCAGTCATGCTGACGTGCCATTTCGATCATTGCCTGCCCTTCTTGATGAACTCGTCAACCACGTTCGACATGTCGAAGGACTTGCCCCCCTGGACCGGAGGGTACTCCGCAAGCGTTTCGAGATGCTCGCCCATCAATTCGCCCATCGGGGCCAGCAGCCAGGAGACCTTCTGCATCAGGTGCCCGTAGGCGTCGGGGCTGTCGTAGCTCTCATAGGGGTCCATGCGGATGTTGAACACGAGCGGCACCGTCCTGGGAATGACGTTCGCGTAGTAGTCCTCCTTCGTCGAGAAGTGAAACTTCCAGGGCCCCATGCGGACGGCGGTCAGCTTGCTCTCGTAGTAGTGGAAGATGTGGGTGCGGCTCGACTTCTCGGCCTCACCCATCCAGTAGTCGAGGTTGTCGAGACCGTCGATGTACTGCTGCTTCTCCTCCATGACCCGCTCTGCAACGTCGTCGATGCCGGCCCCCTTCGCGAGCGTCGTGAACAGGTCCTGATGCCCCTGGATGCCGTTCAGTTTCCTACCGGCGGGAATCTTGCCGGGCCAGCGGACGACGCAAGGCACGCGGACACCCCCTTCGTAGGTCGTCATCTTCTCGCCACGGAACGGCGTTGTGGCTCCGTGCGGCCAGGAGGAGTGCTCCGGGCCGTTGTCGGTCGAGTACACAAGCAGCGTATTCTCGGTCAGCCCCATGTCGTCGAGGGCCTTCAGCACCAGGCCGACCTCGTGGTCGTGCTGCATCATGCCGGCCCCGTGGTAATCCTCCTCGCTGGTGATTGTCTCGACCTTGCGAAGCCACTCGTCGCCGATCCGGGTGTAGAGGTGCATGCGGCTGGTGTTGAGCCACACGAAGAACGGCTTGTCAGCTTCATCAGCCTTCTTCATGAAGTCAACGGCCCTGGGGATCACCTCCTCGCCGTCGAACGTCTTCATCCGCTCCTGCGTGAGCGGCCCCGTATCCTCGATCTTCTGCTTGCCGACGCGACCGAACCGCGGATGCTCGGTCGGGTCGTCGACGTCCGTGACGAGGGAGTGGCTCACGCCACGTGTGCCGCACTCCTCTTCGTACGCCTCGAGCGAGCCCGAGTACTGCTTGCCGAAATTCTGGTAGTCCCGCTGCTCGGCCTCCTCCTGCGTATTGAGGTGGTAGAGGTTCCCGTAGAACTCATCAAAACCGTGCACCGTGGGCAGGTGTTCGTTGCGGTCGCCGAGGTGGTTCTTACCGAAGTGCCCCGTTGCGTAGCCCTCGGCCTTCAACACCTCCGCGAGGCAGGGAGATGCGGCCTGGAGGCCGAGCGCGTCACCCGGCTGCCCGACCGTCGTCATCCCGGAGCGAATGGGGTATTGCCCGGTAATGAACGCGGCCCGGCCCGCCGTACAGGAGGGCTGAGCATAGTGATCGGTGAACAGTACCCCCTCCCGGGCGATCCGATCGATGTTGGGCGTGCCGTAGCCCATCACACCGTGGTTGTAGCATCCGAGGTTTGACCAGCCGATGTCGTCACCCCACAGGACGAGGATGTTCGGCTTGTCCGCGGCACCGGCCCCGCTCGCCAAGGCCGCGAGCAGTAGTCCGATCGTAACGATGAGTTGTCTCGACTGCATCATTGGCTCCAATACATTGCTCGAAAGGTGGGATCGTCCGACTGATTCGTACTGCCGCTATCTACGTCCTGATCCGACACGGAGAAGAGTTGACAGGCTTCGGTTGTAACTTGGACGAGGAAGCTGTCAAGTTGATGATGCAGTCGGCTTCACAATTTCGGCTATGCAGATTCCGGCCAGAAATGTCAATCGGACGGTAACGTCTGAGATGCATCAGCGTATCTTCACGGAATTCGACGCATACGAGGACACGATTCAGCACGCGGACGTTCAGATGACCCCCCGTCGTCGCGATCAGTCGAGATGGGTCGTCGGTGCGATGAGTGTCGGCGGGCTGCACCTTCAGTGGGGGATCGCGGGCGGCAGCATGGTCACGACTGGAGAGATTTCTCCCGGCGGTCATGCGCTGTTCGTCCCTTTGAATCGGTGCACGGTGAACGTCGTCAACGGGCAGCGATTGGATGACGGCTCGTTGATGGTTGCGGCGTCGGGCTCCGAATTCTGCATCCGCGCTGACGGTTGGAATGAATGGTTTTCGCTGTTTGTTCCGCAGCCGGCTGCGGCCGACGAAGAACGCTCCAGTGCCAACAGGCGACCCCCAGAGTGTCGAGTGGCGCAAGTCGGCCGGCAGCGACTGAATCGAATCCGCCGCGTCATCAAATCGCTGGTCGGGTCTCCGATCGGCGATGAGGAAACTCACCCGGCGGAATCACGTTTCGGCGTACGAGCACTGCACGAATTGGCGGCATGTTCGATTCCCATGAGGCAGCGAACTTCGGAGCGCGGACGAGGGCGTCCAATGGTCGATCGTCGAGAGATTCTTCAGATGATGGAGGATCCGATCTCCGGCTCGGCGAAGCCGCCCTGCGTGTCGGAGTTGGCAAGTTCCGCAGCCGTGTCCGAAAGAACGCTCCGCCGAGCTTTTCATAAATGGATCGGGACCAGCCCTGCCCGGTACGCCCGGCTGAGACGATTCCACGTGCTGCGCGATGCACTGCTCGCCGCTGACCCTGCTGCCACGAACGTCTCAAGCGTTCTCGCGAGTTTCGGCATTCTTGATTTCGGGCGGTTCGCCGGAGCATACCGGGCGCTGTTTGGCGAACTTCCTTCCCAGACGATTCGCCGGGGCGAACGTTACTCACGCAAGATCGTAGCCTTTACTCCCCGACGCTGATCGGTTCTCGTGTTAGCTTCAGCCCGCCCGTCCCATGTCGTCGCAAGGCGGTCGAGAGCGTTGGACACCTTTTCCCGCACCCTATCCACCAGGCTGTGAGTGGTCGTCACTCTCTGTCAAGCACGCTGGAACATCTGTCCGACAATCCGCCACAACGACGGACATGTCGAATCACAGAATGACGAAGCGAGATCCTGCACAAGGCGGACACCACAACAGACAGCAGACCGCATGAGTGAGCCTCCACAGACGCGAACACTGATCTCGACGGGCTGGAAAGTCTTCCTCGAAAGCCCGACGCCCGCTGACGAAGTTCTCGCACGGCAGACTCAAGCCGCAAATCCAACACTGGGCTTCTTTATCCTCTTGGGCCTGTCGGCTCTGATTGCAACGAACGGGCTGATTGCGAGCAGCGCGGCGACGGTGATCGGCGCCATGATCATCGCTCCATTGATGCAGCCCATCGGCGCCATGGCCTATGCACTGGCGACGAGGAATCGCAAACTGCTGGCTCAAGCCGCGCTGACAATGCTGGCAGGAGCTATCTGCACGATCGGGATTTCCTACCTCGCGGCGATGATCGTTGGCGTACAGACTGCCGGCAGTGAGATCATCGGACGGACTTCACCAACCGTGCTGGACCTGGTCGTGGCCGTTGCTGCAGGCACCGCTGGTGCATTCGCCAGCACGCGGCGCAGCATCGGTGATGCGATTCCCGGTGTGGCCATCGCAGTGGCGCTGGTGCCACCGCTGTGCGTCGTGGGCATCGGACTCGCGTTGGGAAAGACCGCCATCCCCGAGGTGGGGCTCGTTCTGAATCAGGAAGTCGCGCTCGGAGCGTTAATCCTGTTTCTGGCGAACCTCGGTGGCATCGTTTTCAGTGGTGCGCTCGTCTACATCGTGCAGGGATATGGCAGCTGGCGAGAGGCGCGAAGGGGCATTGTCGTCACAGTCGCCGCGATCGTGTTGATCTCGTTGCCACTCGGCTTTTCCCTGCAGGAACTTGTCACGAAGCACTCGATTCAGCGGCACCTCTCCGCACTGCGGCGAGAGCGGCCCGAACTCTACACGGACGTGGTCATGCGACGGCTGAATGTCGACATAGTCGGCGAGACGGTGCGGGTCGAAATCGAATCCGTGCCACCGCGCGATCTCGC
>CALJUK010000009.1 GCA_937975745.1 uncultured Planctomycetaceae bacterium
GCCATCCAGAGCACTGCTGACGGAGTAATGACCAGTACAGCGCTTCTTGACTCGACCGGAAGCGATAAGGTGGCAGCAACAGCAGCCGCCATAAAGCCCACAGAAGCCGGGAGCCGACGGTCAAGCGCCGTCAGACGGAACAGCAACAGGGCATTCAGGCTTCGATACTCCTCGAGCAGAATCTGGATGCAGTCGTGTGCTGAGATTTCCTTCGTCGTGATGGCAGGTCGAACGTCCATCACTTTCAAATACCACTATTCACGGATTTGACCAACCGTCTGATTCCCTACCTTCCAATGATGACTAATTCATTCGAAATCCTGACCCGCCGAGAACGTCCTCAGTTGTCAACACCAGGTTCCCTGCTGCGAGTTTTTGGCGTTTGCCGCGAATTGGTCGGCAGTCTGAATTCCGACATTCGGGCGGGCGTTCTGTCGCTGCCTGTTTGTGCTCGGACTTCAAGATACCGTCACCCAGTATTTGGAGATCTCCGCAATGAGTTGCAGGCCCTACGTGACGACTACCCATTGAACCTCGAATCTCCATTTGAAGAAGTCTCGACAATTGCGGGCGGCATTTGGAAAGCATCTCAGCTCTGCGAAGGTAACGACGCGCTGCTGAAACTGTGCTTCCAGCCCGGCACAATGGATCTTCCCTTGCACTCGCATGACCATTCGGATCGCGTCATATTCGTCGTCGAGGGAAGCGGCACCTTTGAGTTCATTCCCGACTCGACCGGCCAGATAAGCATGATTGAAATTGCCTGCGGTGACCTATTGATGTTCGCCCGAGGAACCGTGCATTCTTTCCGAACTCCAATGGATGGGTTGCAACTAATTTCTTATCACTCCCCGTTCATTGATTTGCAGGATTCGCGACAATACACAGTGTATCCTGCGGCGTGAAGATGCATCACTGCTCAGTCCAGCACTTCGCCGTCACTCAATCCATTTCAGGTACTCGTTCATGTCAACTGCCGGGACTGTCCCAAGTGGTTGAAGTGTTTTGAAAAGTGACATCAAGAAATACATCAAACTTGCTTCCGAGTCGCTCCTTTCGATGGTCAATTGATTGTTTTGACTGACCACTCGGAAGCCGCCTTCTGAAAGAACGCACCCAAGGTGTATTCGCCCATGCTCAGTTGACCAACTATTCCTGATGGCTTCTTCAAATGAATCTCCGAGGCCAGGAGACCATGAAGAAGACAGTGTCAGGATTCCAGCAGGGATTTCAAACAGCTTCTTCTGCCGCTGTTGACCGGTATGATCCGTGATCAACGCAGACGTTCGCAGGAGCCGTCGCACCGATTGGACTTTCTCCGAAGTGTACTCAATGTGTTCTTTCGAGATGTCCTGCTTGACCTCGAACACCGCGTAAACGCTTTCAGCTGGAATGTAGACGATGCCTCCAAAGTTGATCACGAACGGCGTGTACTGGCGATCAAAAATCACAATGTCGATTTGTTGACTCGCATCGCCGTTGCTGTCGACGACCATTGCGCGTTCGATGGCGTAGCGGTTCGGCAGGTACTCTTGAAGCAGATCAATCCACGAAGATTCTGTCGCTTCCCCTTTCGTTCCTTGGTGGATTGCGTACTCGCGATTCAGTTCCTGAGCCGCTTCTGTTGCCTTCTGTCGGCTCCTGAAAAGTCCCGCAAGATCGACTGTGTTTACATCTGACATCTATTCCTCCGAAAATGCAGGGGTCGGTTTCATCTTCGACACAACCGAGACAATCAACTCGGATGTAACGGCCCGATCGGGAAAGGCTTCCAACACGACGGACGGTACCAATCGTTGCGTGATATCGGAGAAACTGAAGCCGACATCCGTTCCATTTTGCGCGCCCGTCAGTTCCACAATTCGTGAAAGGTCTATATCGGAGCAGACGTATTCAGGAAAAGCGTTGCGAAGAACCATACTTCGCTGCTCAGCATTCGGGCGCGTGAACTCGAACGTCGCAGCAGCGCGTCGCATCACGGCGGGGTCCAACGCACTGAGTCGGTTGGTGCACATCACGACCAGCACTGGGCGTCGACCTTCGGCAAGGTCGTCAATTCCCCTGATCAATGCATTGACACCGGCACGATCCTCGTGGTGCATTTGTGCGGACTCACGAGACTGCGCAAGGGCATCTGCTTCGTCGATTAATAGGATATGTCCAGATGACGCGGACGAGCGATCTGCTAAAGAGGGCGTTTGTGATTTTATGATTCCAAACGCCGCTGAAAGCAGCCGAGTCATTTCGCCCACTGCTCCAGTGCCACGGGCGGTCAGGCTCAAACTATGAAGCAAGATGGGAATTCCTGCCTTCCGCGCAACAGCGTCTCCGAAGGTTTCGGCGAGTTCTGTTTTTCCGGTTCCAACATCCCCGGCGAGAATGAACAACGGTGGGCGACGCTGAAAATACCGCAACGCTGGCAACGATTCATTGAAATGCTGCTGTGACCAGTTCTCCAATGAAGACGGTTGCAGTCGCATCATTGCTTCTTTTGTCAGCCGGTCCTTCACCACATCAAGTCCAACCAGGCGGTCGAACCGACGCTTGACATCAGAGTCTGGGAATTCCAGCACTTCATCGAATATTCCGTCCGTTGAACCAGTAACCATCAGTAACTCCTGAAAGACCGTCGAGAGACACCGGTGCCGCCCGCCGAATAGTTTTTCTCTGTTCCACTCCAGTATCCCAAGCCATCGCTAGGGGGATCGCCAGTAGTTCGGTCAACAGGATGGGAGTCTTTGAAACTCTCCTGCTGGTCCGACGTGAGATTGCCGTACTTGCTCGAATACCACGCGTAGTTGAAGAAACTCGTCCCATCTAAGTCGACATACGCCGACATCTTCCCCGCACGATCGTCCGTTTCGATGTTGCCATTTAAGCTCACTTCGTACGACCAACTCAGCACCCGTTTGTCGTCCTTTTGAAATCCGAACTCGTAACGACTCAGATAGGTGTAGCGTAAAAGCTCGGCCAGCTT
>CALJUK010000010.1 GCA_937975745.1 uncultured Planctomycetaceae bacterium
GGCCCAGCGCTATGAGCGGGCCTGCGACTTCAAAGGGGCTGGTTCCGTCACCATTTTGGCAGTCACAACGATGCCGGGCGACGATGTGACACACCCCGTCCCGGACAATACCGGTTACATCACTGAGGGTCAGCTCTACCTGCACCATGGAATGATCGATCCGTTCGGGTCGCTGTCGAGGTTGAAGCAACAAGTGATCGGGAAGGTGACTCGGGAAGACCATGCTCAGGTCATGAACACCATGATTCGCCTGTATTCGGGAGCCCGGGAAGCGGAAAAGAAACAGGCAATGGCCTTCGATCTGTCGGATTTCGACCGGAAGCTGCTTCGTTTCGGCAAACTGTTTGTCGAGCGGTTCATGGATATTCGAGTCTCCATGCCGCTCAACGCAGCGCTCGATTTGTGCTGGCGCACGCTGAGGGACTGCTTCGAACCGGAAGAGCTGATGATGAAGCAGACTCTGGTCGAAAGGTACTATTTCCGTGCAGGAGAACAGGCGGCAACGGCAAGTCCGGAGGTGCCGGCATGACGACTCCCCTGAACAAGACCGCGCTCAAGCAGGAACGGGACCAACTGCAGATGTACGAGCGGTTCCTGCCTTCCCTGGATCTCAAACGCCAGCAGTTGATTGCTGTTTATCAACGAGCCCGAGCAACGTTGGCGGCAACGGAGCGCGAACTTGAGAACTTGACCAACTCGCAGACGGGCCTCTTCGCACTCCTCGGTGCCAGCGAACAAGATCTCTTCGGGCTGGTCCGCGTCGCCTCGGTGGTCGTCAGCGAGGAAAACGTGCTCGGATGCCAACTTCCAAAGCTCGATGACATCACGTTTGAACTCACTGAGTACTCCATGTTGTCGAAACCTTTTTGGGTTGACTTCCTGGTTGAATGCCTGCATAGCGTGGCTCGAATCACAATCCGCCGGGAAATCGAGCGACAACGCGCACGTCGCCTCGAAGAAGCCGTCCGCCGAATCACGCAACGCGTGAATTTGTTTGAGCAGGTACTGATCCCACAAGCGAAATCCGCGATTCAGCGGATACGGATCTACCTCTCCGACGCGGAGCGCGCAGCCGTCGTCCGGTCAAAGATTGCCAAAGCCAAGCAACAACGCAGCCAGGTCGGCAGGGAGGTGATCTGATGGCCATCGTGCCGCTCACCAAGGTAACTCTGCTGGGGACCACGAATCAAAAAGACGTGGTGCTCGATGAACTGCAGGAACTCGGATGCCTGCACCTCATCGATCTGGGGCAAAGTGATCCGAGGCATGCCTCCGTCGTCAACATCTCCGATGAAACGCGGCAGGCACTGAGATACCTGCGGAATTGTCCAGTTCGCCGACGTCCCACCCCGCACGACGTTGGGTTCCATCCGGATGTCATCATCCGGAGAACGTTGGAAATCGCTGAACGACAGGAGGAACTGCGGCGACAACGTGACGAACTTGTCCAGGCCATCGAGCAACTTCGGCCCTGGGGAGATTTCCAGCAACCGGAAGAAATGGAGTTTGGAGATCTGAGATTCTGGTGTTACGTCGTTCCGCAGTACAAGCTCCGCCTGCTCGATGAGCTCGATTTGACATGGCAAGTGGTCGCGCGCGATCAGCGCGCAGCCTACGTGATCGTCATTGCTGTGGATGAGCCGCAACAAATGCCTGTCCCGCACGTTCATCTGGACGCTCGGCCGCTATCGACGCTCGAGAAAATGCTGGAAACGGCTGAATCAGAGTTGGAGGACCTGCACTGGCAGCGCGTAGCCCTGACGCGTTGGATTGAATCCATCCAACGATCGATCGCCCAGGTTGAGGATCAGGCGGCTCACGATCTGGCAGCGCAGCTGTCGCTTGACGATCAACCCTTGTTTGCCGTCCAGGGCTGGGTACCTCAGCGAGAACTAAATCGCGTTCGATCTCTGGCGGAGGCACAATCACTCGCATTGACGATCGATCCCCCAGGTCGCGGTGACACTCCGCCGACGCTTCTCGAAAATCCCCCACTGACGGCCGGCGGGGAAGACGCTGTGACGTTCTACACGACTCCCGCCTACAACTCCTGGGACCCTTCCAGCATTGTGTTCATTTCGTTCAGCCTGTTCTTCGCCATGATCATGGCTGACGCCGGGTATGCACTCGTCTTGAGTGGATTGCTGCTGCTTCTGTGGCGCAAGTTGGGACGGTCGTCCACTGGACATCGCTTCCGCAATCTGGCGTTCTCGGTGCTCTGCACATCAATCGCCTATGGAATTCTCATCGGCAGCTACTTTGGGCGGCCACCAGCGGTCGATTCCTACTTCCATTCTGCGATCGTGCTGGATGCCTCCGACACCAGCCTGATGATGCGAGTCTCGATTTCTCTTGGAGTCCTGCATCTGTCGCTGGCGAATCTGGCGATAGCCTGGAAACGGCGATGGTCGCTTCAGATGCTCTCGCCGGTCGGATGGATCGCCCTGCTGCTCGGAGGACTCGTTTATGGTCTCGACCGTACCGGCGTTGACTTAGCTGAGTGGATGCGACCGATCGGCCAGTGGGGACTCGTCTCTGGAGCAGTCCTGGTCCTGCTCTTCAGCAGCGATCGCTCACTGTGGACCCTTCGTGCCAAGACACATGCGCTGCGTCTCGCCGACGGAGTGATGTCGTTGACGAACGTGACTCGCGCGTTTGGTGATGTCCTCAGCTATTTGCGTTTGTTTGCTCTGGGTTTAGCCAGTGCGCAATTAGCGGCAACGTTCAACGAACTCACATACAAGGCGAGCTGTTGCATCGGCATCGGAAGTCTGCTGGCAGTCCTCGTCGTGACATTGGGACATGGCCTCAATCTCACGCTGACGGTAATGAGCGGAGTTGTGCACGGCCTCAGGCTCAACTGTATCGAGTTCTTTGGGTGGGGACTTCCTGAGGAAGGATACCCGTTCCAACCCTTCAATCGGAAAGCAACATGACGATGGACACATTTTTCATTCTTGTTTTGGGTTGGGCTGGGATTTTTCTTCCTACGGCGCTCGGCGCGATCGGCAGCATCATCGGCTGCGCCAGGGCCGGACAGGCCGCCTGTGGCGCATTGTTGGACGTGGAATCCGGTTACGGACGCCTGGTGGGAGCGTCTGCATTGCCGTCATCGCAGACGATTTACGGGATCGTTGTGACGATGCAGTTGAACAGGGTTGTTACTCCCGATGCAGCCCCTGGGTTGTTTGCAATTGGTCTGCTGGTGGGGCTGGCATTGATCTTCAGTGCGATCCTGCAAGGTGCCTGTTGCGCATCGGCGATCAATGCAACCAAGAGTAAACCGGAAGTTTTCGGCCTGGCGATTGCTCCGGCCGCAATTGTCGAAGGGTTCGCGGTGTTTGCATTCATATTCGGCATGATCGTCGGCGGAGGCATCCCTGCAGGGAGTGCCGGATGAGCCGTTCAACGCAACTCGACGAGTGGCATACAGTGGATTAATCACGATGAGTGCAGAGAGAGAATCATCCGGAGTCGACGAACTGATTCAGCGTCTGCGAGAGCAAGGCGTTGCTGCGGGACAGAGTCGCGCGACCGAGCTGTTTGAGCAGACCCGCCTGCAAGCCGAAAAGCGCCTCGCCGACGCCAGACATGAGGCTGATACCATATTGGCAAAGGCACGCGAGGATGCCCGTCAAACCCGCGCCGCTGGCGAGGAAGCGGTTCGGCTGGCGTGTCGGGACGCCATGCTGCAATTGAAAACGGAATTGATCGAGCAGTTCTCGGATCGAGTGCGCCGCCTGATCACGCGTGAAATGCAGGATCGGAACCTGCTGCAGCAGTTGATCCTCGAAGTCACACGGCGGGCCGCTCCCCCACCTGGCCAATCAGCGGCAGTGCTTCTGCCCCAGGATGTCGTCGGCCTCGAAGAACTTCGCCGGTCTCCAGAGGAAGTCAAAGAAGGCACGCTCAGTCACTTCATTGTCACCGTCACCAGGGAGCTGTTGCGTGATGGAATTGAGATCGGTGATCACGATGACGGTCAGGGGATTCGGATTCGACTACAGGAAGAGGACCTGGAAATCGACTTGAGTGACGTGGCTGTCGCAACATTGCTGCTCAGACACCTCGTCCCGAGATTCCGTGCCCTCATGGAGGGGATGATCCAGTAACAGGCCTCATGTTTCAGTATGTCA
>CALJUK010000011.1 GCA_937975745.1 uncultured Planctomycetaceae bacterium
TGCAGTCTGAAGGCTGCCGATCTCGTTCCGGCCAAACAGCCAACTCCGGGGGAGGCCGCGTCCAAAGGCGACGCCCGGCAGGAAGTGATGATTTGTGTTCTGGTCGGTCTGGCGGCACTTTGTCGACCGACGATCTGGGCATTTGTGATTCTGGTCGGACTGCTGCGGCTGGTTGCGAGTCGTGTGTCGCGTTGGCATCAGCGATTGGGACTGGCCGGTTGTCGCGCGCGAATCATCATCCTGGCGGCGACATTGATGGTCTCTCCCTGGGTTGTGCGCAATTGGCTGGTCTTCGGGCAACCGATCGTGATGACAACGCATGGCGGATACACGCTGCTGTTGGGGAACAACCCGGTCTTCTATTCTGAAGTCGTCGCAGCGCCCTGGGGGACCGTGTGGGGCCACGACAGTCTGGTCAGCTGGCAGGCGAAGCTTGAGGCCGAGTTGCAGGCAGAAGTTCCGCCAGTCGAGGGGGAAGTGGCCCGCGACCGCTGGATGAAAGCTCGGGCGAAGGCCAACATTCGTGCCCAACCGTGGATGTTCGTCCGGTCCTGCTGCCTGCGAATTGCCCGGTTGTGGAATCCGATGCCTTTGACGGCCACGGGGCTGCCTGCGTTCGTGGTCGGTGCAATCGGTCTGTTCTACGTCGGCCGCTGGCTCGCCTTGCCGATCAGCTTGTGGATCCTGGGGCGGAGCCGCCCCGCCGCAGTCTGGCCGGCGTTACTGCTGATTCTGGCATTAACCGGGGTGCATACCTTTTACTGGTCGAACAGCCGGATGCGCATTCCCGCGATGCCAGCCGTGGCCGTCGTCGTCGCGGCCGGCATCACAACGGGAGGGCGTCGATCGGCACAAATTGCAGATCGGGCCTCAGGGCGCGACACGCAGGCGTGCATTGGGTAATTCGAACACGTTGCAAGGCGTGTTTTGATAAGGCATTGCGCCAATTGTGCTCCATCTGAGAGCCTTCCGTTCGGAGCCTGCGGGGCCTTCCAGCCAGCAGGCTGCTCCCCAGGGACCAGACTTCCGGCTGCCGCCCGTTTTCCCACTTCCCACTCCCCGACGCCCCACTTTGCACTAATCAGGGCCTCGCCTGTGCAGGGCCGCATGCCCCTACGTCTTGCCTACGCTGTTACGTGCTGCGCGATGATCGCGTGGTGGGGAGCTGCGCGTCCGGTGAGTGCTGCGGACGAGGTGGAGACGCGTGCGGAGATTGTCATTGCGGCCGACTTCTCGCAGGAGTGGACCGAGGACGGCGTCCATGTGGCCATTCTCCGTGGGCAGTGCCGGTTCTCGCAGGGAAGAATCCAAGGCCAGGCACGCAAGATGGTCGTCTGGCGAGCTACGGAAGCCGGCGTCCACATTGCGAGAATCTACCTGGAAGATGCTGCCGTCATCGAACGTCCCGAACAAACTCTCAGCCAGCCTACACTGCTGGCGGAATTCCGTTCCACAGCCGGGATCACGTATGACATCCGCCACCGTCTGGAAGATGAGAAGGCCGACAACGATCCGCTGTTCCGGCGCGCGTTGACTCGGCGACAGGCAGCCCGCGGGAAGCTGGTCCCAACGCAGTTCGTCGTTCCCAACGGAGGGGAATCGGGCCCCGAATTTCCAATTCCCGGGACGACGACGCAGCCCGATCTTCGCCGGGTTCGAATCTTTCCGCGGAGTTCGGTGCCTCCCAATTTGCTGAGCTTCGAATCGACCGACACCACGCCGGCCGAACAGGTGTGGGTATTGACCGGAGGCGTGAACATTATTGTCGACGGTCTGCAATCGCTGGAGACGGTTGACCTGTCGGCTGATCGGATCGTTGTCTGGACGCAGACCGCCCAGGGCCAGGACTTCTCGGGGGAAACGCTGCAGACTCGCGATACACCGTTGCAAGTTTATCTGGAAGGAAACATCGTCGTCCGACAGGGGAACAATGTCCTCCGGGCGACGCGTGCGTTCTACGATGTGCGTGACGAGCAAGCACTCCTGCTGGACTCGGAACTGCGGTTATTCGTCCCGCAGATTGGTCGCGACATCCGCGTGCGGGCGGATCGTATCCGGCAGTTGGCCACTCGTTCGTTCCACGCGGAAAACGCATGGACGACGACCAGCCCGTTCGGAAAGCCCGGTTACCGACTGCAGGCATCCGACATCATGCTGGAAGAACGTCCCCAACCGTGGATGGGGTCGGGGGAAGTCCACATCGATCCGGTCACGAACCTTCCGGTTGGAGAAGACCTCGCCTGGATCACGACGCATAACAACGCCTTCATCGTCGAGGACGTGCCGCTCCTCTTTGCACCGTACCTGAGTGGTCCCGCGGAAGCTCCGAATATCCCGATACGAGGGATGGAGGTCCAAAGTGATCGCATCTTCGGTGTGCAGGTGAAGTCGACTTGGGACCTGTTCAAGGTGTTTGGCCTCGACAGCCGACCCGGGGTCGACGTTCGAGGGCAACTCGACTGGTTGAGCGACCGAGGCCCGGGCGTGGGATCTGCCGGAGAATACACCGGGAGCGATTTCCTGCTGCCGGGACAGTTCAACGGTAACTTCATCTCGTACTACGTCAACGACCACGGGCTGGACAACCTTGGCCTGGACCGGCGGACATTGATCCCGGAATCGAAGAATCGCTGGCGGTCACAAATGCGGCATCGCCAGGACTTGCCCAACAATATGACCGTCTGGGGCGAACTGGGCCTGTTATCGGACCGCAACTTCCTGGAGCAGTACTACGAGTCGGAATTCGACACCGGAAAGGATGTCGAAACGCTGGTGAATGTCAAGCAGCAGTTCGACAACGCGGCCTGGACGATCCTGGCGAGGCCCGATGTCAACAATTTTGAAACAACCACGCAATGGGCTCCGCGCGGCGATTTGATGGTCCTGGGCGAACCACTGTTCGATGGCCTGCTGAATTGGACATCGCGCACCAGTCTCGGCTATGCCTCGCTGAACCCGATGGCAACGCCCACCGATCCCAACGACATTGCTTTCCTTCCCCCATATGTCGCCAATCTCGACGGTGGCGTACTGATGACACGCCATGGGCTGGACATGCAGTTGAGCTTCGGCCCGCTGCAGCTTGTCCCCTACGTGTCGGGCGAAGCCGCCTACTGGAGCGAAGGGTTGTCCGCCAGTGACATCGATCGCTTGTACGGATCGGCGGGTCTGCGTGCCAGCCTAATGATGTGGCGGATCTACCCCAACATCCAAAGCCGCGTGTTCAATCTGAATGGGCTGGCCCACAAGATGACGTTCTCGGCGGATTACTACTTCGCCGATTCGTCCCAGAACCTGTCCGACATCGCACAGTACAACGAGTTCGACGACAACTCGCAGGATCGCTTCCGTAGCCGGTTTCTGTTCAACACGTTCGGTCTGGCGTTGCCGCCTCAGTTCGATCCCCGTAACTATGCCGTCCGCGACGGGTCGGGAACCTGGGTGACATCGCAGTACCACGAACTCGTCGACGACATGCAGGTCGTGCGGCTTGGCTGGCGACATCGTCTACAGACGAAGGTCGGTCCTCCCGACAATCCCCGCATCCATGACTGGATGACATTGGACCTGACCATGTCCGTCTTCCCGGACGCCAATCGCGACAACTTCGGGGAGGATGTCGGCCTGCTGGGTGCCAATTACTCCTGGAACATTGGCGAACGGACCTCCGTGCTGGCCAATGCACTCTACGATACCTACAGCGGCGGACAGCAACTGTGGAACGTCGGATTTCTCAGCCAACGGAGCCAGCGGGGCAGTGTTTATGTCGGCCTTCGACAGGTTGCAGGAGACGTCTTGGATAGCCAGATTCTGACGACCAGCTACAGTTACCGGATGAGTCAAAAATGGATTTCAACCTTTGGGACGGCCTATGACCTGGCCGAAAACCGCAACCTGGGCCAATCGATGACCATTACACGCGTCGGGCTGGACTTCCTGATTCACATGGGGTTGAGCTACGACCAAAGCAAAGGGAACGCCAGCGTCGGCGTCTCGGTTGAACCGCGGTTCGGACCGGCCAACGCGCCCTCCCAAACGCAGCTCAGTTCACTCCTCAGCACACGGTAAGGTGTTCGTCATCATGTCGAGTCACATCGATTCACCGAACCTCGCAGAACAAACCGATCGCCGTCGATC
>CALJUK010000012.1 GCA_937975745.1 uncultured Planctomycetaceae bacterium
GACCTGGCCATACGGGCCGAACCCACTCATGTGGGAATCGCGGCGGCGGCGGTAGCCATCCCACTGCAACTGCTCGGCGAATGGTGTCTCGGGGCCTCGCCGAATGGGCAGGTAGAACAAGCGTCTCGTCTCGGGCTGCTGCCACCGGACATGGGCATACAGCGAACCGAAGACCGACTCTCGTCCCAGCACGTAGACGGGCGCCAGGCCGGTCTTTGCCGCATGGACAGCCTCTTCGAGAAGTTCTTCATCGTCGCCGGACTCGTCACTGACAACGATGAGGACCAGCTTCCGCTTGCCCTGCGCTGCAATCGGGCGGTACTTGTTGACCACCTGCAACACGGCCGCAAAGAGCTTCTCAGCCCCGGTCGTATCGACGGGGATTCGCTCGATCGCCGCGAGGAGGGCCTGGGGATCGGCCGTCGGTTGTGCCTGCTGTTCGTGGAAATCGCCGCCGAAACTGGTGATGGCCGTCAGCAGGATATCCTGCAATTGGGCCTTCCGTCCAATCAGCTGCGGTGCGGACTCGACAAGACGGAGTTCTTCGTAAACGCGATGCAAACGGCCACGAATGTCTGCCTGATCGTCCCGCATGCTTTCGGACTCGTCGAACATCCAGACAACCAGCAGCTTGTTCGTTCGCATCAGGCGAATCAGTTCCTGGACCAGCCGATCCAACGCCGCTCCATAGCCTTCGACAGGTGCGCCGACTTCGCCGCGAACTTCTCCCTCACCAAGATCGATCGCCAGTTCCCCCTCGCCGAAGCGACTCGACTCGGCGATGTTGACACGTACCTGCGGCTCTTTCATCAGTTGGGATTTCTCGATTTTCATCGCCGGAGCTGCAGACTGATTGTTCAGTTGCCCGACAACAGTCGATTCTAGACCACCCGCGTCAACGTTGATGAATGGTGTCGGCACCACCTCATCGTCGAGTTCCTGGACGAACTCTTCCTGACGCCTGTTCTCGACGGTCCACGCGGTCTCGATCAGCTTGAACTGGGGCGGAAGCGGTTGCTCGACCACGATTGCGTACAGCACCGAGAGAGTCGCGAGGTGCAGGCACGTCGAAAGTGCGAAGGGGAGAATGTGGTTACGGAGACTCATGAACCGGCGGTGTCCGACAGACGCGAGAAAATCGCCACCCGGATTCGCGTGGCAGACATTCATCCTAGTTCATCGGTAGCCGGCAGGTCGATAACCATCTGCGCGAACCTGCCATGAGTCCCATCGCTGAGTGCGGACGGGATACCGGCCATTGGTACAGACCGCCCAGCAGCCGGGCGACCGGCGGCAGCGTTCGTCTGTCTTCTCGTACAGGGCAACAATGCCTTACAGTTCAGCGTGCTCCACCGGAAACGGCCTTTGGGCTTGGCTCGGACTTCAGGCCCACAGTATTTACAGCGATAACGCGGTAGGAATGCATCTCGCCGGGTTTGGCCTGAGTGTCGGTGAACTGCATTGGAACGAGAGGCTGCGTCGGAGTGTCACTGTACTGCAGGTTCTGAAAAATCGGCCGGCCGAAGGGATTCTTCCCCATCTCCGGAAGATTCGCCAGAAACTCGCCATCCCGTTCAATGACAAATCGAGCCAAGCCGCTTTCGACGTCAGCCTCCGCATTCCACACCACGATGTTCCCATTGATTCGGACGTTCGTTGGAGCGGGAGGCGGAGTCGTGTCGGCCACGTTGGTGTCCTTCACGTATTCCATCCACAGCTTCGCAACCGATCCGTTCGGCAACCAGCCTGCCTTTGTTGGATCTCCGGCGAATTCTGTGGCGGAAACGGCATGGAATCCGGTCGGCAAGGCCAGCCACGCTTGATCTTTCGGCATTGGTTTGAGGGGGGCGCCGTTGACTTCCGGCAGCCGAGCTTGCAGACAGGCATCGAGCCAGCGAATCGCCAGATACCGCTGATTGCCGCACTCATGTGCCGTCAGCGGATCGACGGCGACGCCGATGAGGCCATCCTTACTCCGAACCGCCTCGAAGAACGCTTCGTTCGCTGGCCAGACTCCGGCAAACCGGCCATCTTTGACGGTCACACCTTCTTTGGTTCCCGGATTGCACATCAACGGCACGCCAAGCGCCGCGTCGGGCAGCAAATGAGACTTGATCGACGGCCGGTTTGGATTCGGCTGTAGAAGTGGCACACCCGAGCGAAGCCATGCGGCGGCGACTCGTTCAGGATGCATCAGAACCATTCCGCCAGCCCAATGGCCACCGCCACTGTGCCCCCACAATGCCCAGGGGACCGTGGACAATTCCGGATGACCTGACTGTTCTCCCAGATCGACCAGGCACTTCTGAAACGCGTCACTTGATCCGTTGCGCGGGTCGCACCACAGCTGGCAATCAGCCTGAGCGGGCTGTTCGTACGACGGTCCCAATAAGGCGCAATCGTGCTTCTTGGCGAGTGCCTGCCAGTGGAGATCAAAGGCGCCGGTCAATCCGGACTTGCACGATCCCTCGCCACAACCGTGCTGATGCACGATCACTCCGCGGAGGGACTTCACTCCTTCCGGTATCCAGACGGTGTAGTTCACGGAGAAGGGAAGTTCCCCCGCCTCCGTCGAAGCTTCGTACCGAATACGGTAGTATGGCGGTTCCGCCGCCGGGAAGACGTCGTACGGAGGTTGTTGCGACGCGACTTCGGTCACGGGTGCAACAATCAGCAGCAAGATGGTCCACAGACGTTGTCGGATAAGCGAACGCACGATTGGGTCCTTTCTGATTTCATCCCAGCTTCAAGGCCGGACACCTTGTCGAACGGCTGTCCGTGATGGGACAAACCAGGACTCCGACGATTAGAGCGTAGCCGATCGCGATCAGAACGGAAATTGCTTCCTCGAAAAAGGTCGGCAGGATTCTCGACGATGATCGTCCCGACCAGCCCGTTCCTGGCGAGACATCGATCCCGGCGGAAACTCGATGACGTTTCGTTCAACCACTTCGGAGCAGTCAGCCATGGAATTGCGGCCATTGGGAACTACGGGCCTCGAGTTGACCAAGCTCTCGTACGGTGCCTCGTCACTCGGACAGGAGTTCCGAAACGTCGACATCGGCGAAGCCCTGCGGTGCGTTCGTGTGGCGATTGATGGCGGAATGAACTTCATCGATACCTCGCCTTACTACGGACGCGGCATGAGCGAAGTCCTGCTTGGAAAGATCCTGCCGGAGATTCCCCGCGACAGCTACTACCTGGGGACCAAGCTCGGCCGCTATGCCCCTCGGCATTTCGACTTCAGCGCCCGACGCGTCGAGGAAAGCATCGACATTTCACTCGAACGGATGAAAGTGGACTACCTCGATATCGTACTCTGCCACGATATTGAGTTCGTTGACATGTCGCAGATTGTGGAGGAAACCATTCCCGCTCTGCGCCGGCAAGTCGAGAAGGGGAAGGTTCGGTTCATTGGCGTCAGCGGCTACCCCATGAAAATGTTCCGCTACATCCTCGAGCGGATCGACATCGCCGCCATTCTGACGTACAACCATTACACGCTGCAAAACGACATGGCGTTGGAACTCGCACCGATCTGCCGGGCGAAGCATGTTGGCCTGATGAATGCCGCTCCGTTCTCAGCGCGATTGCTGACCACCGCGACTCTTCCCGCGTGGCATAGGGCTCCTCCCCGCGTTCGCGCGGTCGCCAGCCAGGCGGCCGAGTTGTGCGAACGGTACGGTGTCGATCTTGCGAAGCTGGCGCTACAGTTTTCCATCGCAAATTCAGACTTTACAACGTGTGTCACCGGCTCTGCCAACCCGAACCGAGTCGCTCAATGGATCGAATGGGCTGCCGAACCGATCGACCAGGAACTGCTCGCCCGCGTTCAGGAGGTCCTCCGCCCGATTCATAATTGGTTCTACATTGAAGGCCGACCAGAAAACAACGATGTCCCAGCAGATGCGTCCCCGACGACATAGCAACCAGGGCGTTTCCCCCGAGGAGTTGACGACATGAAGGCCATTCGCCTGGAAGAGCCCCGGCAGCTGCGTCCCGTCGAGATCGCTGAGCCGGCATCACCTGCCCCCGGTCAGGTCCTCGTGCGGACGCATCGTATTGGAATCTGCGGGACCGATTACAGCGGCTATCTCGGGAAGATGCCGTTCTTCAGCTATCCACGGATTCCGGGGCACGAACTTGGTGTGGAGGTCCTTGAGGTCGGCGACGGTGTCTCCCACGTCCGGCCGGGGGACAGTTGCAGCGTCGAACCGTACATGAACTGCGGAATCTGCTTCGCATGTCGCCGCGGAAATAGCAACTGCTGCGAGACGCTCAAAGTCATCGGAGTGATGGTTGACGGTGGGCTTTGCGAACGGTTTCTGATCCGTGCCGATAAACTTCACCCCTCCCGAGAGCTGTCGTTTGAGCAACTCGCATTAGTCGAGACCCTTGCCATCGGTTGCCACGCCACAGATCGAGGAGCCCCGCGGGAAGGGGACCAGGTGTTGATCATTGGCGCGGGACCGATCGGTCTGGCAACGCTCGAATTCACCCGCCTCACCGGCGCAACAATCACCGTTATGGACATGGTTGAATCTCGACTGGCCTTCTGCCGCGAGACGTATGATGTACCTCACACCGTACTGGCCAAAGGGGACGGCAGCGAGATCAATCAGCTGATGGAAATCACCAATGGAGACAGGTACGTCCTCGTGACCGACGCCACAGGCAACCACCGCTCGATGTCTCATGCCCTGAACTACGTGGCCCACACTGGTTCGCTCGTCTATGTCGGCATTACGACCGCAGAGATTGCGTTCCCGCATCCGGTATTGCATCGTCCCGAGCTGTCGATCAAGGGTTCTCGAAATGCCCTGCCATCAGACTTCTCGCGGATCATCCGTCTGATTGAAGACGGAACAATCAATACCACTCCGTGGATTACGCACCGCACATCGTTCAACGACGTCATCGGCGAATTCGACAGATTCGCCCGGGTGGATTCGGGCGTCATCAAGGCTGTGATTGAACTGAGTTGACCCCGCGGATTTCGTGGAACGTCTTCCATTCTCGAACCTGCGTTCTTACGACTCGACGGAAAGAACTACCTGCATGATTGACTCCGCGATTACCGTCAGTTTGGTCGACGAGGCACGTGGTGGGCCGTTTGTTTTCTGGGATGGGCTGCCCTCGGCCTGCGCCCGCTCTGCCGAACTCGGCTTCGACGCAATTGAAATCTTTGCCCCTGGTCCAGATACAGTCGACCCTGACGAGTTGCGGCAATTACTGACGCGACATCGGCTGAAGCTGGCGGCCGTCGGCACCGGTGCTGGCATGGTAAAACACGGCCTGAACCTGACGGATGTCGATCCCGAGACGCGGAACGCTGCGAAGGATTTTATCCGCCGGATGATCGACTTCGGCGGACAACATGGGGCCCCGGCGATCATTGGTTCCATGCAAGGGAAGTGGGGCGGAGGCGTTTCCCGCGAGGCCGCCCTGGACCATCTCGCCCTGGCGTTGAACGAATTGGGCTCCCATGCTGAACAATACGGCGTCCCATTGGTCTACGAACCGCTAAACCGCTACGAGACCAACCTCATCAAGACGATCTCCGATGGCGTTGCGTTTCTGAAAACGCTCTCTACGGGAAACGTCACACTGCTCGCCGACCTGTTTCACATGAACATCGAAGAACGCGACCTGGCCGCCGCTATTCGGAGTGGAGCCGGCTGGATCGGCCACGTGCACTTCGTTGACTCGAACCGGCAGGCGGCCGGACTCGGCCACATGGATTTCGGTCCGATCGCGGACGCTCTGCGGGAGACTGGCTACAGCGGTTACCTGTCTGCAGAGGCGTTTCCTGTCCCGGATTCAGACACGGCTGCGGTTCGGACGATCGAGACATTCAACAAGTACTTTCGAGATGGGACAACGCCGTCATGAGTGAGCGGGTACAAACTGCGTGCACGACATTAGGCCTGGCGCCCAGTTTTGGCTTTGGTGATCGCATCGGCTTGGCGACTCCGGGACACGTGGCAGCGATGAAGCGGGCGGGAAACGGGATCGAGCCGATCTTTCCGCAACAATCGATCCGCGAGATGACCCGCACGAGGCGCTCGCCCCAACAAGTGATGGAGGATGCCGTCCAGGGGGCTCGTGCTGCCGGCTGGACTGGCCGCATGGGTGCCGACGCCGATCATCTCAAGACACCTGAGGACGTCG
>CALJUK010000013.1 GCA_937975745.1 uncultured Planctomycetaceae bacterium
ATCCACGCCACGCCCTCTCGTTCCAGGAAGACGAGACTTCGCGACACGGCTTCGCGAACTGCGGCGTCGCTGGGGTACATCGGTCCGTCTGCGGCAACCCCGTTGATTGTGAAGCCGAAGCAGCACACCACCAGGCAGAGCAAACGTTTCATGTCGTGTCCTCAGTCATGCGACAGCAGACCCACACATTGTGATACGGACCGATCTCTCACCGACTCGCGTGGGTCACGGTGTGGGGCCGCGATGCCAGCGTTCCGGAAGGAGATTCACCACCCACAACCCATCAAGCATTTTCGTGTTCAGCAACACGACTTCCAGTTTATCATTGATCGACTTGAGAAAGCCATCGTTTCAGAGACTTCCGGCCGCAAGGACTGAGGCTTGACGTCAGGATTTCGGCTCTGGCGAGGTGAATGGTCACGGTCCCGTCATCCGATCGACCCTGACAGTTCTCGGAACGGCAGATTTTGCCCCGGTCGAACGAACGGGTTGAGAAACCGATACGCGCCGTTTTCATGGCAGCGATTCAACGGCTCCGCAGAGAGCATTTGTTGGCCGCGTTGTGCCGGCCATTCTGGTGGCCATAGACGGTAGACTCTGACCGGGTAATCGGTGTACGTTCGAAACCCGGCCCAGTACCACCCGTCCCACACGATTCACTCGAATCGAGCAGCCAAGATCGCTGTTTCGGTGCGAGTTTTGCCACAACACCTGGGGGATGCCGTCCACCAATAGGGACGACGGCGTCGAATCGACAGGCACCCGACGCGAGGAGCGCATGTTGCATTCAGAGGACCGAACACCGTTGGAGATCGCATGGCCGCCATCGTGGTTGTCGCGGATTGGTGCGTGGGTTCGGAAATTGGCATGGTAGCCGACACATCAACAAAGCCGTGGTTCCCGTTCCAACAGGTCAGGAGGCGTCTGACCGCCCTCGGACTGTTGGCGTTGTGGGAGTCTCCAGACAGGATTGACCCATGATCCATCTCAGGCGCGCTTATGAAAAGCCGGGCAAGACAGACGGAACACGAATTCTGGTGGAACGTCTCTGGCCGAGAGGCGTCAGTAAAGAAAAGGCGTCGGTTGACCTCTGGCTGAAAGACCTGGCGCCCAGCACAGAGTTGCGCAAGTGGTACGACCACGACGTGGAGAAATGGGATGAGTTCCGCCAACGCTACTGGTCTGAACTCAAGGAGAAGGGAGACCTGCTCGCGCTCTTGAAACATTGCACAAGTGAGGGAGCGGTGACCTTCGTGTACGCGGCCCATGACGAGGAACACAACAGCGCCGTCGCCCTTAAGACCTTTCTGGAAGAAAACATGTAGTGCCTTGTCAGGCTTCAAATTGAGGGTTGAAGAACTTGGTCTGTGGCTCGCTGGCCGCTCCGTCCTCGTTTCTCAACCCGAAAAGCTCAGTTTAACACAACAGTAGGACGAACCGATCGGCTCGCGTTCGTCAGGATGCATTCGGTCCGTACAGGCGTTTCGCGGGATCGGACTGAATCTGGCATTCGACACGGCGTTGCAATGCCGTTGTCCAGCTTAAGGCCAATGTGGGGATCGCAGCCAGTTCCGCTGCTGCCCGCAAGTCGTCCTTGTCAAAGTGCATGACTCGATTGGCTCTCTCGACTGTCCAGGCCGGATGCGGACGCTCGACGAGCATCATCGGCATACCGGCCGCGACGACCCCTTCGGCCAGGACTCGGAAATACCAGCCCGTGCGTCCCGTGGACTGCACTTGCAACGCGAGCGTCTTGAGTCGCCAGCGACGAGCCAGTTTCCAGCATGGCTGGCGGGGTTGAGAGACCTGCACCCGGACTTCATCGCCAATTTTCCAGACGTCACCAAGACACACGTTCGCTTCGGTGATTCCTTGAACGGTGAAGTTCTCGCCGAACGCACCGAACGCCAGGTTCGGCATGTTCAACTCGGGCCGCCACAGATGGTAGTGGTCGGCAGCATAGGCCAGCACCGCCTTCTCGGTTCCGCCGTGGTGAACCAAATCGGCCTGTCCATCTCCGTCAAGGTTTGTAACGCCAAGCCGCACTGGACCATTGACGGGTTCCTTGTAGAAACCTGTCGTCCAGAGCCGATCCATCGGGTCTGCTGCGTCTTCCTGACCGAATTGACGTGGTCGGCCAACCTGGATCGACTCCAACACGGCGTTGGTCTGCACAGCAGCGTGTTCGCCACCATTTTGGATCCACTGCCGGACTTTCGACAGGACAGACGTTACATTGTGTCCTTGCTCCTGACACGCAAAAGCCAGCGATTTGCCGCCACAGCAGTAGTCAATGCCTAATTCCCGAAACAAGGCCAGCGTTTCAGGGTGTTCGATGACCCATTCGGGGACCGGAGTATCCTCGTCACATTCGATCATGTCACTGGGCCTTTGGCATGTCACTGGGCCTTTGGGATGTCTCGTTGAAGGCTACGTTGCGCGGTCGAGAGTCATCAACAGTCTGTCCGACACATTGGCTCATCCACGATCCTGGACTAGAATCCCTGGATTGGCAAGGGCATGGGGGACGACTCTCACGTTCACCTCGATTCGGTTGCAACGCCCCAGCCGCGACCACAAAAGGCGAATCATGGAGTGGATGTATCTCTTCGTTGCCGCGTTGTTTGAAATCGGCTGGGCTGTCGGTCTCAAGTACACACAGGGCTTCACAAGACTTTGGCCGAGCATTCTCACAATTGGCGCAATGGTGTCCAGCATGTTCTGTCTGGCTGTCGCTGTGCGTACGATTCCGATCGGGACCGGCTACGCGATTTGGACCGGCATTGGTGCCGTCGGTGCGGCCACGCTTGGCGTGATTCTGTTTGCTGAACCGTTGACAGCGTGGCGGGTTGTCTGCCTGCTGCTGATCGTGTGCGGAATTGTAGGCCTCAAGTTCACCTCTTCGTAGCGACGCTTTCTCCATTCCGAGAACACGCCAGCAATGCCCGGTGTTGGGCTGCAAGTGGCCCGCTCCGCTCGGCAAGGCCATCTCGCTTCCCCACCCCACGAATGCACGCATCACCTGTGCGGTGGCAGTCAGTGTTCCACCTTCACATCGTGCTTCTCGAACCAGTCGAGTACGCGGAGCAAGACATCCTCCTGATGCGGTAGCTGGCGAATCGGATGACCTTCGTCGGGATAGAGGACCAGTTGCGTCTCGACATCCGCCTCTCTGAGCGCCCGGTAGAACATCTTCCCCATGGCGACTGGACAACGACGGTCATTCATGGAGTGCAAGATCAGTGTTGGCGTCTGGACCCGATGCGCATAAGTCAGTGGGCTGTGCATCCGCATTCGCTCGGGAACGCTCCAGGGGGGGCCGCCGAAGTCGTATTCGGTCCAGCTCTGCAGATCGCTCAGATACCACATCGCGTTCAAGTCGGTGACGGCATTCTGCGCGACGGCCGCGCGAAACTGGCGTGTCTGTCCCACCAGCCACGATGTCATGTAGCCACCGTAACTGACACCGTAGACAAATTGCCGTTCCGCGTCGGCAACCCCCTGCTCCACCAGAAAGTCGACACCGGTAAGAATGTCGCGCATGTCACCGCCACCAAAGTCGTTCTTGTCAGCATCGAGAAACGTCAGTCCGTAACCGGTGGAACCACGGAAGTTGGGCTGAAACACCGCAAAGCCACGAGTCGCAAAAAACTGGACGGTCAGTCCACCGCCTCCAGTGGCCCGGTGATGGGGGCCGCCGTGGGGCATGACCAGCAACTTGAACGGGGGCCGGGCAACCGATGCCGGTGGTCGGGTCAGGATACCTTCAATCTCCAGGCCATCGAAGCTTTTCCAGTGAATGATCTCGTCGAGTGCGCGTAGTCGCTTTGGAATCTTCCGGTTGCTCGCGGGAAGCAGCGGGCTTCGTTTCGGTTGAGGCGGTAACTGGAATTCAATCGCCATCGGGCCGGCTTCGGGGTCGAGCGCCTGGGGAAGCGTCTTCACACCACGCTACGAATTGAAGAAAACCCGCTGACCATCGAGCCAGCATTGATCGGGAAGCGGATATTCGGGGGACAGATGTGGCGGATCGGCCGAAGGCTGGGCATGGTGGTCGTAGAGAACGCGTTCCCGTGCCGAACCATCCAGCAGGTCGACGATGACCAGATTGAAGATGTCTCGATGGGGACCTTTGCGCGGTGAACTGAGGCAGACCAGCCGCTTCCCGTCGGGGGCAATTCGCGGGGAGAACTCGGGACCCGGAGCGTGCGTCAATTGCTGCATCGTCTTGTCGGCGACATGGATCTTCCAGAGATCGTAGTTGTGGTTGATGCTGTAGCGAGCCGACTCTTGTTCGGGCGTACGATTCGCCTGCACGACAACGAAGCTGCCATCGGGCGACCACTGCGGGTCACCGTACCAATAATCTCCAGGCGTCAACCGGTGAATCGCCTTGGCTGCCACGTTCTCGGGTGAAGCGAGCAGGTCGGCCACCCAGATTTGTGTCGGACCGTAACCCTCGTATCCTTCCCCCTGATCGTCCCGCACAACGACAACGTTGTTACGGCGTTCCGGCTCGGTGCGCGGATCGAGACCTTCATCCGCAACAAACAACAACTGTCGGCCGTCGGGGGAAAAGCTGACTCGGCCGTAGAAGCGGTCGGTGATGACTCGGCCGTACGGTTTCCCGGGCCCCGCCAGCGGGACGGCTTCGCCACCGGTTGTCGGTATCAGCCAGATGTCAGCCGCAGTGTCCGAATACGGAGGAACTGGGTCGACCGCCGGACTGCCATCGGGAAAGCGACGTGTTGAGAGAAACAGGACCCACTCACCGTCGGGCGACAGCATTGGACTGAAGGCGTCCGGTTCGCCTGTTTCCATCGGACGCGGTTCCTGACCGGGTTCGACTTTCCATAGCGAACGGGTCAGTGTGCGAGTATTAGGGTCGGCTTGCTGGCGAACATAGATGGCCGACTCTCCATCCGCGAGTGTGATCGCATCGACGGCCACGTCGGTATGGTACAGGTCGTCGATCTGCGGTGGGAGAAGTTCGTCGGCCAGGATCACGTGACCGATGGCAAGGAAGCCAATCAAGACAAGCCAGCGGAATGAATTCACGATGGGATTCCTCATTAAGGACGTCAGTATCAAAGACATCAGCGGTCCCAACTATTGGGCGGCCTGGATGACAAACTCGAACGCTTCGATCGCGTCCTCATAGGTCGTGGAATGTCCCCCGGCCTCACGATGGATCTGTCGAACGGGCCGGTCCAGTCGCTTCAGAATGTTCGCCAGCCGGGTCACGCTCTCGGGCGGGACAATTGTGTCGCGGCCTCCGGTCGTGAATCCGACGGGCATGGTGAATCGTTCGGGCCAGTATTCGCCACTTCGTTTCTTGTACTCCGCGGGAATTTCGACCTTCGAACCACCGAATGACGCCGAGATTGCCTCTTGAAACCGCTCGTATTCCAGGTGGTTAGCTGTCCCATTCATCGAGATGACGCCGTCCACGTCATCGGGATGGATGGCCGCATACGTCAGAACCGACGTTCCTCCCATCGAAGCGCCGCTGAGAAAGACCCGCCGCACGGGATACTTGGCCTTCAGTTCGGCGATGATTTGCTGCACGTCGGCTTCGGCCTTCGGCCCCATCCACGACGTCTTCGCCCGGTAATCGGGCGAGACATACAGCATCGCATACTTCGCAGCGATGTCCCGGGCCGCCCTCCCCTCAGCCAGTTGTCCGGTCGCGAATTGCCAACGGTCACTTCCATGTCCGTGCAGGGCAATCAGAACATCGATGCCCGTGGCCGATGGACTGTCGGGGGCGATCAGCACGTATCGCTGCTCTGTCTGGTCGACGTTGGCCTGGAAGACAATGTCGACCGGGTCGGCAGCGATCGCCAACGCACAAGTGCCGACGCACGAGAGTGCGATGGCTAAGAACAGTGACCGGGCGAGCAGAGACCGGCAGACGATTGGGCGAGGCATTGGGAGGGGTCCTGTAGCGTGTGTGGCGTCTGGTGAGAATCTACTCCCTGGAGAATCACCACGATAGCTGACAGGCACGGTCACGTCTGCGCTTCGGCGGGCATCGTCTTCGTTCGGGATCGTCTTCGTTTGGCAGGTCACCGATGACCGTTCGGCCGAGCCGGTCCGCTGCGATCCTGCTACCAGCAGAAACTGCCTGTCCGCGTTCAACTTGCCGCTCGACGGGCTTCCGACATGCG
>CALJUK010000014.1 GCA_937975745.1 uncultured Planctomycetaceae bacterium
TGGTATACATTGCGTCCACCTTGATGCCTGTCACCAGCAGAGGCTTCTCGGTAACGAACGAACTCCCCAATTGCACGATCTTGGGTTCGACGTTGAACGTGACCCCTTGAATGTCCTGTCTTCCCAACGGTAATTCGGCCAGACTATTCCCGGTAGCATCCTTGACGAGCAGACTCTCCACAATCGCCTGATTTGCGACGGTGCCGAGATCCACTGGGACCATTTCTCCGGTCGGCTGCTCCGCTGCCGAGAGAAACGTGGAGAACGTCGCCAACAGAGAGTAGGTGAGACCGAGAATCGCGATTTGACGTGGGACGGCTGAACGCATGGGTTCACTCCGGACGAAGGTTGATGTGTGCTGCATCAATCACAGTCGATGCGGCGAATTCTGTCATCCCCCAGCCATCAGCTCGAAAATGCCCCCGCCCTGACAAACTCGGGAATTCTCGTCCCATACCAGTAACATAACAAAACTCGATCAACAAGCGTTCGCGATGCGTCTCGAGCGCGGTGCACCCAAGAGTAACGCGCTCTATCCACTGGTGATCATGGTCTGCAGGACGCCGTCCCAAAAAAGACGTCGCCGGCGGATCGCTTCGGCGGCCATCCGGGATGCTTCGGTCACTTTTTGATTGCAGCCATCACACACTGCGACGACCAGCCGGCGGGAGAGTGGGCCGTGCTGATCTCCGTCCAGTTCGATGTGCCGATCGATGTAGTACTGCAACCGCGCGACCGGCAGATCACTGTCCGCCAGAGTCTTCGCCAGCCTTTGGAACATCTCGGGAATAATGTCTTCCCGACCGTAGCAAAAGGCGGCTGCCACCAGGTGTGTGGCCCCCTGCTCTGCCAGTTGTAGATTGAACCGGACGAAATCGGCCGCAGACGCGGGAACTTCGGCCCGGTCAAATGCCGCCTCGAGTGGCGTCCCCTGGCGGAGTTCATCGATAAATGAGCAAATCGGTCGGGTGTCGGCCCCCAGTTCTTCCATCGCCTCGACGTACAGGTCGAAATGGCTCGCGCAGCGGCCGTTCGCGTCGGTGTCTGTTTCCTCGGCCAGAACGATTTCGTTGACGAACCGCCGCAGTTCCGGGTTGAGCGAGGGAAGCCAAGGCAGCCCGCAACCGGCAGTGTCGTTCTGCAGCCGCTTCAACAATGACATGAAGTCCCATACGGCGAAGACATGTTGCTGCATGAACAGTCGCAACCGGGCCAGATCGTTGACGGCAGAGTAAATCGAGTGTTCGAGCAGGGCATTCCGCTCGGCCTGGATCTCGGGCGTGTCGAAACAGACCTCCGCAGTTGTCACGGGAGCAGTCGAATCTGCAGTGTTCAGGTCAGTCGGGAAGGAAGCGGGTGTCATTGGTGTGTCCGTCTCGGCGTCTGTGAACGTGGAGTGGCCGCCTGTTCGGTGAACCTCCCGATTCTAGGCGCTCTCGCTTGCCCCGGCGACCGCGAAAGGGGTCTGAAACGGTTTCCGCAGACCGGTCCAGCCAGGAGGAGAAAAGCGAAGTTTCAACCGACTGTGCAGCGCCGTGGACGAGTTCTGATCGAACTTGGTCCGGCGACATGACCGAAGTGGCGGGGTCCTGCAGATTCTTGCAGAAGTTTGCCGACTGTCTGCACGATATTGCCGTTACGAACTGTCTAATCGATATTCGAGCGATGTCGTATGGCTGCGTGTTGTTTTTTTACAGCATTTTTGACGTGACGGGCGATTTTGTAAGATAAGTCAATTGTCATCAGAAGCTCCTTCTGCCTAAGATTTCGCGCGAGTGGAACCATGGCAGGTCTCTCTCCCCCCCTAGAACAGTGTCAGGACGGTTGTCGTGAGTACACAATCAGCCAGTGAGAACAACGGAAATTCGAACGGAGTCATTCGGTTTCTATTCGAGAACTCTCTGTTCCTGGTCGGCGGTGCGGTTTTGGCCTTGTTGTGGGCCAACGTCGACGAGCATTCGTACCATGAACTGGTGCACCATAGCCCGTTTAGCGGTCATCTGGCCGAGGTGTTCAACCTGCATTTCATCGTGAACGACTTCCTGATGGCGTTGTTCTTCGCGATTGCGGCGAAGGAAGTCTGGGAATCGATGCTGCCCGGAGGCGCGCTGTCGAATCCTCGGAAGGCGGCGACTCCGCTGTTGGCGACGCTGGGCGGCGTGCTCGCCCCGGCGGGTGTGTATTTGCTCGGTGCCAGTCTGACCGGGACGCTGCCCGAACTGGGACGCGGTTGGGCCATTCCCTGTGCCACCGACATTGCTTTCAGCTATCTGGTCGCCCGCATCGTGTTCGGGACGGGCCATCCCGCGATCTCGTTCTTGCTGCTGTTGGCGATTGCCGATGATGCCCTGGGGCTGTTGATTCTGGCTGTCGCTTACCCGAAGGAGGCCATTCAGCCCGAGTGGTTCCTGCTGACCGCAGCCGCCATGGGGACAGCCGTCGCGTTTCACAAGCTCCGACTGCACAGCTTCTGGTGGTACCTGCTGATTCCTGGAACGATGTGCTGGTTCTCGTTCTACATGGCTGGGATTCACGCTGCTCTCGGTTTGGTTCCGATCATCCCCCTCATGCCGCACGCCCACACGGACTTGGGGCTCTTCGCCAAGAAGGAGTGGGGCCGTCACGATACGTTGAACGAATTTGAACACTGGTGGAGCCACCCGGTCGAACTGGTTCTCGGCTTTTTCGGTCTGGTGAATGCCGGAATTGCTTTCTCGGCCGCTGGTGTCGGTACCTGGCTGGTTCTGGCGGGACTGCTGATCGGCAAACCGCTGGGAATCACACTCTTCACCATGGTCGGCGTCGGCGTCTTCAAGCTGGAGATGCCCAAAGGCATGACGTACCGGCATGTCGCCAGCCTGGGCATGGTGGCGGCCATCGGGTTCACTGTCGCCTTGTTTGTCTCGACGGCTGCCTTCGTTGAACCGGGCTTGATTCAGGATTCGGTCAAAATGGGTGCCCTGGCGAGCTTTCTGGCCGCTGTGATCGCGATCCCGTTCGCTCGAGCTTTGGGCGTTCGCCCGCTCAGTGCCAGCGAGCTCGAGGCGGTCAATTCGATTGTTCCAGCCAATAACGTGAATAGTGGCGTGGACCACGCCACCCAATTGGTCGTCCAGGCCAAGGCGTAATTCGCCCGTCACCCCCAACGGATAACAGTTCCATTTCCACGCCCACGGTTTTCCGTGGGCGTGTTGCTTTCTGGGAGGGCCGGGAGCGGCCCTCTGTTCGTTACCTGGAAGTGGACTCAGGCGAGGGACACGCTCTCAGGCGTCGCGTCAGCCTGCAATGTCTTCGTCGGGGAAGTGAAACGCACCCGCTCGCGAATGCCAGTCTCGACGAACTCGCAATGCCGCTGCTACTCGACGGCGGTTTGTGCATTGGCCGTCCGTGTCTTGTAGACGCGGCCTTCTTCGTCGAACAGGACAGCCACGTTCATCTGCCAGGTCACGCCTTCGGGCCGCTGCCACAAGTCACAGTAGTAGATGCTGTCGCGAGTGCCGTAGTTTCCCGTGATTCCGGCTGTTTCCAGTGCGGCGACGGCCTTCTCTCGGGGAGTTCCCAGCGGAGCCACATCGAGGATCGCAGCCTCCTGGGCTGCCTGACTCAATGGGCTGGCGATGATACTCGGTTTGCCGATTGGGAGATGACAACCGGCCGTCATGCAGGCCGCAAAGACGACCGGCAAGTACCGCATCGCAATCGACACAACGAATGCGCGACGGATGTCGTCTGTGTGGTTGACAGTTGGCAGTGGGATGTTCGAATCCATTCGTCGCATCCTGACCTCGAAATGGCAAACTGGCGCGAAATGGCAAACTGGCGCCCAGCGGCTTGTAAATCCGACCGCGCGTCGAGGTCAAGGTCAGTCCACGGGGTTCCCCGGACCTGCGCGGCAAGACATCGGTTGCCCGTGATCACGCCGGCTGCAAGGAATCGCCGCCAGAACTGGCGTTACCGCGCTCCACCAGAGGCACAAAACCGGTAGTAGACGTCGGCCGCCAGTTTGAGCTGCTCGATCTCGATCCATTCGTCCTTGGTGTGCGCCTGGGCAATGTCTCCCGGGCCAAACACGACCGACGGAACGCCTCCCAATGCCGTCCTGGAGGCGTGTGTCCCGTACGGAACACCCACCTTGGCGTGCGGTCCGGCCACAGCCTCGATCTGCGACATTAATGCCTCGGCCAGCGGACCATTGTTGTCGTCCGGGAGTGGCGGACCGTTCTGATAGGGAGGCTGAATTTCAATCTCGAAGTCCAGTCGCTCGGTCAGATAGTTGGTCAGATGCTCGAGGACCGTCTGGTGATTCTCTCCCGGGATGACGCGGCGGTCGACTTCGATTTGACACCAGTCCGGGACGACATTGATGCTGCTCCCCCCTTCGATGCGACCGACACTCAATGTGGGGG
>CALJUK010000015.1 GCA_937975745.1 uncultured Planctomycetaceae bacterium
TTGCAGCACGGTGATTTGGTGGGCCAAATCACCATTCGATCGTGCCAGCTCCGTCTGCATCAAATCTCTTCCACGATCGCCGAAATATCGGTCTGCTGGTGCCGTTCCACCACTCGCCGCAGCTCGCTCAAACTCTCCAGCAACTCCCGTTTGCTTCGCACGTCGCCGGCGTTGAGCAGGCTGCTCGCTGCTTCCATTCCGCCTCGCATCAACAGAGAACGGTAGTTCCCAGCGTCCTGCCGCGCGGTGCGAAAGGCATCCAGCAATTCCTTCGAGCGTGGATCGACCCCTTTTACGACTCCCTCGTCCGCAGCCTGTCCCCATTCCGCAAGGCGCTGCAGAAACTTCGCCAATTCCACCCGCGCATTTTCGGCAAGCTGACGCCGTTCCGGATCGTCAATTCCCGACAGCTCGAACTTCGTCGCAATCGCCAAATCGTCGATCGCTGACAACACTTTCTGATCCGCCAGAAAGCTTTGGATATCAAGCCAGTGTTGTTTCATGGTCCATCTCCAGAGTCCCCTACCTCAGTCCTCTCACCTCCGTGGCAAGCCTTCTTTCCAAGGCATGGTCCGCGTCCCGCATCGGCTGCGCATCCCGATAAGCCTTGGTCGGGCTGAGATAATTGTGCTGCGCGAGAGCGAAGACTCCGCGAGCCGCTCTGCGGATGTCGGCATCATCTCGGCCCACGAGCAGGCATGGATCGGGCGTCGCGTACTGGGATACAGTCGCCGAGCCAGTCAGACAGACCAGCGCCGAGTTTTGCAGATACACGGCACGCCCTTCCAAGACGTTGTCGATCTGCTCTCCGGTCACGTTCCATATCCGCAAATCCTTCACAGTGCGCTTGTGGTAGTCGATCACATCCACAACCGCACTCTGAGCCAGGGCGCCTCGTTGCTTCCAGCGGCTCAGCCCACGGTCAATGGCCTGCGGCTCCTCTCCGCACTCCCGGCCGTCCCGGAGGACGAGGATTGAACTCATCGGTGACAGACGCGATCCCGAGAACTGCTCGATTATGCCGGCAATCTTGTCCTCCAACCGAACCGGGTTGATCGTCTCTGTTCGAGTTTCGGTGTTCGGCCACGTCTCAACGTAACGCCAGAAACCGTCGCACCCCGGATGCTGACTCGGATCCCGACAAAGCAGAAACGAGACCGCACAGAAGCGCCGCTCCTCGGACACATCAATGGCCAAGCAGGCGTCGTATTCCCAGGAAGCAATCCGCCACGGCACCACTCCCATCTGATCGAGCAGATCCAGAACGGTGTGGAACACGATATCCTCCCAGGCACGCTCCGCCTTCGAGCGATCCCTGCCACTTGCCGCCGCTTGTTGACGCTTCCAGGCTCGCTCTAAGCTGGAGCATGTCACCCGCTTCAGTCTCCAGCGCTGGAGTTCCTCTGCCAGCAGGTAATAGGCGGCACCGTCCATGTCCTGTTCATCGAACACCACCAGGCTGGTGGCGGGAAGTTCATTCTTGAGCCGCGCCGCGGCCTCTCTTGCATTGTCGGCCGCTGTTACCCGCAATCGAAACTTGTGCCGGGTGATCTGCTCCAGATCATGCCGCACCCGCTCGATGAATGCGTCCTGCAGTTCCTGCGACCACTCCCCACGGAGTGGTGGAACAACGACCCAGATGTCTTTCGGCAGCGTCGACTCGACGCGGTAGGCTCCGTACTGCCGTAGCAGTTTGGGCCGGCTCCGAAAATACCACTGGTACTCCTTGACGGAGTTCCCCGTCACTGCGGGGATCCGCTCACCTTGACCAAACAACAGAGCCGGAGTCGGGAGCTGTTCGGTGTCTGCATCATCCGGCCGCCACAGGCCATCGGCCAATCTCACGCCGCAACGAGCGATGGCCTCCTCGGCATTGGCGGTCCACAGACCCGTCACCTGCCGTCGCCGCCGAGCTGGCGACAGCGACATGCGCCTGAGTTTTGCCGGCATCCGCTGACCATCGAGTCGCAGCCGCAGGTGCAGTAGCCGCGCATCCACCAGGACCGGACGTTCGCCCCAATCAAACGATACATAGACCAGCGGATCGTCTGGCGCAATGGGCAGCCTGCCGTGCCGTTGCTCGTAGTAGTCCCAGAGTGACTCGTACCGTTCATTCCCGAACTTGATGACACCGGACGTTTCGCACGTCAATCCATCGGCGTAGCTGTGGAAATAGCATTTCGAGCGCTGCGGTTTTCCCGTGTTGTAGATCAGCGTCCCCTTGCGGCCCTTTTCACGGCATCGCAGTGCTTCGAACAGCTTTCGCGACTTGGCATCCGCAAGATACTCAGCGACTGACCGTTCGCTCCGAATCAACTGACCGCAGTCGAATGAGATGCCCAGCTTGCCCGCACCCAGGCCGCACGTTGCAAAAGACAGCCGGGGCAGGAGCACAACGCCCTCCTCGGAGGCGATCGGCTCATCGGTATACCAGTACCGCGTCGATTCGGAGAGCCACCAATATTGATTCGACTTCTCG
>CALJUK010000016.1 GCA_937975745.1 uncultured Planctomycetaceae bacterium
TCGCTCCCCCTGGACTACCGCGTTAACGGCGGAGTGACGAAATGGCCTCTGCGGGTCCTGGCCAGCCGATCGGTCCCGGCCGAGTTGCTCGACCGGCCCAAGCAGGGTTTCGGTCTGCCAATTGATACCTGGCTGCGCGGTCCGCTCCGTGACTGGGCTGAGAACCTCCTGTCAGAAGAACGTCTCAGCCGCGAGGGACTCTTCCGGCCGCAACCAATCCGCGAGAAATGGCAAGAGCACCTCTCCGGCCGATCCGATTGGCACTATTATTTGTGGGACGTGCTGATGTTCCAGGCATGGCAGGATTCCACCCATGCCACTCCCTGAGGTCTGTACCATGCGGTCCGAGAACTTTTTGGCCAGCCTGCGACATGCGATTGCCGGCATCGTTGCGTCCTGGAGAACGCAGCGTAATCTCCGCATTCAACTTGCCGCGGCTGTCGCTGTCGTTGTCGCGGCCTGTGCCTGCCGGATCACTCGCATCGAGTGGGCAATCCTGCTGATGACCATTGGCAGTGTCATTGCGGCCGAGATGTTAAATACCGCAATCGAAGCGATCGTCGACCTGGCATCGCCCGAGTATCACCCATTGGCCAAGCAAGCCAAAGACGCCTCGGCCGGTTGTGTACTGGTACTGGCGATCACTTCAATCGGTGTCGGACTGGCAATCTTGGGCCCGCCGCTGTGGGCACTGTTGATGCGGATTGCCTAGAGCGCTGCGTCTGCAAATAGCGGCTTCTGGCGGCGTCATCTGCCTGATTTGCAGATCATTCGGCGTTCAAACGCGCCACATTTGTCCGCAATGCGTACTAACAGGCACGTCACAGTGGACTACGATGCCGTGGGCTACGATGCAGCGGCCGTCACGGCCAACGGCCGCGTCGCAGAGGCGGCTTCGCGCAGATTGGCCTGGACTCGAACCGGGCGGAGGATGATCTTCGTCAACTCTGGCTTGCAGTTGATCCGCAACGGTGTCTCGCCAGAAATACCGCGAGAAACGTGCAACAGAGTGGGCGACTCGAAGAAGACACCCGACGCGTAGCGGACACCATAGGCGGACGGGCTGTAGACCGGACCAATCACGGGGAGTCGGACCTGTCCGCCGTGGTTATGGCCGGACAGCATCAAATCGACACCCTGCTGCCGCGCCCAGGGAAGATTGTCGGGGGAATGGCTCAGCAGCAATCGCATGTCGGCATCGCCCGCCAGATTGAATTCCGGGTGCTCTCCCATCCAGGGGAGTTCACTCCCACCAATGGCAAGCGTCCGTCCCTGATGCGAAACAAACTTCGTTTTGCCTGCCACGTCAATCCAACCGATGTCACACATCGCCCGCCGAATCGAAGCCGTCAACGGTTGATACCAGTCGTGGTTTCCCAGAATGAAGTACTTTCCGAGTGGAGCCGACAGTTGCCCCAGTGTCGTGGGTAACCAGGCGGTAAGCCTCTGCTCGTCAATCAGATCCCCCGTAAAAACGACCAGGTCTCCCTGCATTTCTTGAGCGATCTGACACACTTCCTCGAAATACGGTTTGTCGGGCAGTCCGGTGAAGTGCAAATCGGAAAGTTGGACGATCGAGAGACCGTCCCAGCAGGTCGGCAAGCCGGCGACACAACACTCTTTTTCGTTGACTTCCAGTTGGAACATCTCGTTGCCGGGAATGCGGCTGGAAAGGCGCCTTCGGCCCGATCCAACCGGTGGCTGCCCAAGGCGTTTGGCGATGTCGAACGTTTCGGACCGGGTGGCGTGCCACTGCCAAGGTTCACGGGAAAACAGATTTTTCGCCGAGGCGGCCAGCAGCCCGAAGATTCCCGGGACACACACGGCCGAAAATAACATCCAGCCAACGGGCATCTCGGACCACGAACCACCGTACAGAAGTTGCGGGCCGTTGATTCCCACGAACCAGACCATGGCCGCCGAAACGATGATCAGCAATAAGTCGTGCACCAGTCGCATCCGCCTGAGGTGGGGAGCCCTCAATCGAAAACAGTGCGTCCGATTGATTGCAGCCGCCATCAGTTGGCAGTAGCCGGCAATCAGGCAGAGCATCAGAAAAGCGTTGACTGGATCAAACATCATTGCGCGGACTCATGCGACCAAGTATCATCGTTGTTCGGGGTTCGCTCGTTCGAGCGGCAGCCCTCTGGTGCGGTTTTTGGGCGGCTCCCGCAGGCGGGGCGGAATTCTAGGAGAACTCCGCTCAGGTGAGAACACCAATTCGCAGCGGCCCATCAGCGTGGCCACCAGCTCCCAATCCCCTATAATCCAGCGGAAAACGAAGCCACAACCGAAGCGTTCCTCGATTCTTCACTCCGGCCGTCACTTCGGTTCGAGACGAAAACCAGCCACACGACAAGAACACCATGGGCTACCGCAGCTTGAAAGAATGTGTCGACGACCTTTCCCGGACTGGACAATTGGTCCGGATCGACGAGGAGATCGACCCACATCTCGAGGCGGCGGAGATTCAGAGGCGGGTTTACCAGGCTGGCGGACCAGCCGTTTATTATACCCGGGTTAAGGGCTGCGGATTCTCCCTGGTAAGCAATCTGTTCGGCACGATCGAGCGGACTCGGTTTCTGTTTCGAGACGCAATTCGTGCGGTCGAGCAGCTTGTTACGTTGAAGATGGACCCCGCGGATTTCTGGAAGCATCCGTGGCAGTACCGCGGCGTCCCCCGGGCGGCTCTCACGACACTCCCCAAGCCTGTTCGCAGCGGTCCAGTTCTCTTCGCCGAGACGACCGTCAGTCAGCTTCCCCCGATCCAATCCTGGCCCAATGACGGGGGCGCGTTCATCACGCTGCCACAGGTTTATACGGAATCGCCGGATGAACCGGGCTTTTCGCGTTCCAATCTGGGGATGTATCGGTTGCAACTTGATGGAAACGAATACGCCCCCGATCGCTAGGAGGGACTGCACTACCAGATTCATC
>CALJUK010000017.1 GCA_937975745.1 uncultured Planctomycetaceae bacterium
CATCGGGATTCGATCCTGCGGGATGCGCCCGATGTGGGTGAACGGGTTGAAGTGGTGTCCCGCGAGGGATTGGATATGCCCGATCCCATTGGCGCTGGAGTTGAGCAGTACGAATACTGCTTTCAGGAGATCGAGCGCAACCTACGGTTGATTCTTGACGGCTTTCTCGGACAGCCCGCACAAGATCGATGAAATTCCGCTGTGTGTGTGTGTGTTGCCAAGCCGAGGCCGGTTAACCCTTACGCATAGGGCGTTCGGCATCCGGATTGCTCAATCACGTGCCCGACTCTGGTCAAATTGCCTTCGAACCGCCTTTAGCAAGAGATCAGTAATCCCATGAAGATCGCCATCGCGAGCGACCACCGTGGAGTCCAGGTCAAAAAGCAGGTCATCAATCTGCTGACCCAGTTGAATCACGAGGTCGTCGACTACGGACCGGACGAAGAAGCGGAAAGTGTTGACTACCCTGACTTTGCATTCAAAGTCGGGCAGGCGGTTTCCAATCACGAAGTCGATCGCGGTGTTTTGATCTGCGGGACAGGCCTCGGCATGTGCATTGCAGCCAACAAGATTCGCGGCGTCCGGGCCACCAACTGCCACGACGACATGACAGCCAAGATGAGCCGGCTGCACAATGATGCCAATGTGATGTGCATGTCCGCGGATTTGTTGGGCGAACGAGTCGTCGAGAAGATGGTCGAAATCTGGATGACGACAGAGTTCGAAGGCGGCCGGCATGCCCGTCGCGTCGAGAAAATCGCGGAAATGGAGTGCCAACCCGCCCCTCTTGCCCGTGACGAACAGGCACAGGCAAGCTGAATGCGTTTGTGTCGCCATCGATCGGCAATTTCCCTCAACCCCCGCGCCCGATCGGCGATTCGCAGCCGTCGTTCACCCCCATCGGTCGCCCGCCCCATATCGGCTAATCTCTGCAGATTCCAGCTGAAATCTGCAGGCTCTCCCCGTGACAACTGGCCGACCGGTCGGCCCGATTCGATGTCATCTCAAGACACCGTTCCAGCCGAGCCCCTGGATCGTCCTCTGCTGGCAGTGGCTCACAGGCCATCATCGAGCGCCGCGCCTAGAATTTTAGAAATTCGGCTCCTTCATTTTCGCCCAACCGCAACATTCAGCGTTACTCAAAGCGGTACTCGCTTTTCATTCCGGCGCATTCGGGTTATCGTCAAGCGGTCGATGGATTGCAGTGGTGACTCCGCCGAGAGACGCGCCGGCCGACACAGTCGGATTCGCCCCTGACGAGCCACCGCGAGAATCGGCAGCGTTCGACTTGAAGCCAATCGTGCGGCAATCGTTTCGATGACAGTCCTTCACTTTTGTTCGCCCGCCGAGTCGATCTGAAACCGCAACCCAAAGCGACGACTTCCCTGACAATAAGGAGCTGATGTCGATGGATCCGGCCACGCTGAAATATGCCAAATCACACGAATGGGTCAATGTTAACGGAGACATCGCCACGGTCGGCATTTCTGATTTCGCGGTCAATCAGTTGACCGATCTGGTGTATATCGAACTGCCAGAAGTCGGCAGCCAGTTTGACGCCGGTTCGATCTTTGGCGAAGTCGAAAGCGTCAAAGCGGTCAGCGACCTCTACGCCCCGGTGGGGGGAGAAATCGTCGAGACAAACGAACCGCTCCGCGACGATCTGGCGCCGCTGTCGGACGATCCGTTTGGCAAGGGCTGGATCATCAAGCTGAAGATGAGCGATCCCGGGCAACTCAACGCTCTGCTCGACCGCGTCAGCTACGAGAAACATTGCGAAAGCGAAGCCCATTGAGCAATCGGGTATAATGTAGCATTCGGCATGGTCGCGAGTCGTTTGGCCGGCCATGTTCGTGCTGCAGCAAACAATCGGGCAGCGGTCTTTTGAGCGTGAATCGCGAGGATATTACGGGGAATTTCATCCCTGCCAGACAATCGACACCGGTTTCGAAAGCAGACGAGTGGCCTACCTCTTCAACACAGCCGACCAGCAGCAGCAAATGCTGGAAGTCATCGGCGAACGATCCATCGAAGACCTCTTTGCCGACATCCCAGAGACGCTCAGGCTCAAGCGGCCGCTCGACGTGCCAGCCGGCTTGACCGAACTCGAGCTCGAATCGCTCACTCGGTCGCTGGCCAAACGGAACGTCGCAGTCGGAGATCGGGCCTGCTTTCTGGGAGGTGGGGCGTACGACCACTTCATCCCGGCCGCCGTCGACGAAATCGCCAGCCGTGGCGAGTACTACACCGCGTACACGCCGTACCAGGCCGAAGCCAGCCAGGGAAGTCTGCAGACTTTCTTCGAATTCCAAACACTGATCTGCCAGCTCACCGATCTCAATGTCTCCAACGCCAGCATGTATGAAGGGGGAAGCAGTGTCTGCGAAGCGGCCTTCATGGCCATACGGTCGACGCGGCGACATGACCGCATTGTCGTAGTCGGCTCCATCAATCCGCAGTATCTGCAGGTGTTGCGAACCAACCTCGAACACCTCAATTGCACGGTCGACATCGTGCCAACACCCGATGGCTACGCCGATCCGGACGAAGTCGCCCACCATGTCGACAGTCGCACGGCCTGTGTCATCTACCAGCATCCGAACTTCTTCGGTTGCCTGGAAGAGCCGGAAGCACTCGTCGAGGCGGCACACGCCCAGGGGGCTTTGGCAATCGCAGCCTTCGATCCAATCAGCCTTGGGGTGCTCAAGTCTCCCGGAACCTGCGGGGTCGACATCGCCGTCGCCGAAGGCCAGTCGCTCGGCATTCCGCTGCAGTACGGCGGACCGTATCTCGGCCTGTTGGCCTGCCGCGAAGAGCATGTCCGCAAGATGCCGGGACGACTGATCGGCCAGACCGTCGACCGGAACGGCAAGACCTGCTACGTGCTGAACCTGCAGGCCCGCGAGCAGCACATTCGGCGTGGAAAGGCGACCAGCAACATTTGTACGAACCAGGGTCTGATGGCGTTGCGAGCAACCGTGTATTTGTCATTGCTCGGCCCTCAAGGCCTTAAGGAAGTCGCCGAACTTTCCTGCCAGAAGGCCCATTACCTTGCCAACAGGCTGGCCCAGGTCGACGGACTCGAGCTTCCCTTCCAGCGAGCGTTCTTCAAAGAATTCACGCTCTGCTGCCAGGACGGAGCGTCGGCTTTCCAGGAACGTTGCCGCGAGAAGGGCTTCGATGTCGGCCCGAATCTCGAATTCAGCCTTCCGGACGACTCGCGTACCGGACTTCCTGCCGATCAGACATTACTGCTAGCCGTGACCGAACAACGGACACGCAACGAACTGGACCGACTGGTGGACGCTGCCGCCAAACAATAACCGAACGACGTTGGCCACGAAGGCTCCGCCAGTAATCGCTCCGCACACTCCATTCGACTCCGCAAGCCCCCAGAGAGAGTGACTGTCACTCATGCGAAACAACTCAGCAACAAAACTGCTGTTCGAACTGTCTCAACCAGACCGTCGCGCAGCCGTGTTCCCACCGTGCGATGTCCCCGAACGATCCCTGGCGGACCTGATTCCGGGCGATCAATTGCGGGAGAGACCACCCGAACTTCCGGAAGTCACCGAACCTGACGTGATTCGCCATTTCGTGAATCTGTCGACACTCAACATGTCGGTCGACACACACTTCTACCCGCTGGGGAGTTGTACGATGAAGTACAACCCCAAGCGGCACGAACGCCTGTCGAACCTGCACGGGATTGTGGACATCCATCCGCACCAGGACCCGCGAGACATCCAGGGGATGTTACAACTGCTGTACGAAATGCAGGAAATGTTGGGAGAAATCGCAGGGCTGCCAGCCGTTTCCCTCCAGCCGGCTGCCGGTGCCCACGGCGAGTTGACGGCCCTGCTGACAGCGGCCGCGTATTTCCGCGATCGCGGTGAAAACCGGACCAAGGTCCTCTTCCCCGCCAGTGCCCACGGAACAAACCCCGCTAGCGCGGCCATCGCCGGTTTCGACTGCATTCAGCTCAAGGGGAACGACGATGGCCTGGTCGACCTGGACGAATTGAAGTCGCATTTGGATGACCAGACCGCCGTCTTCATGATTACCAATCCCAATACGCTGGGACTGTTCGAGCCGAATATCGCCCAGATTTCACAGATGCTGCACGATGTCGGTGGACTCGTCTACATCGACGGCGCAAACATGAACGCGATTCTGGGAATCACGCGGCCGGGCGACTTTGGCGGCGACATGATGCACTACAACGTTCACAAAACGTTTACCGGTCCGCACGGTGCCGGCGGCCCCGGTGCCGGCCCCATCGCCGTCCGTGATTTCCTCGCCGATTACCTCCCCGGCCCGATTGTCAGTCGAACAGAACAGCCCGACGGCAGTGTGCAGTATTCGCTGACGCAGCCCTCCAAGTCGATCG
>CALJUK010000018.1 GCA_937975745.1 uncultured Planctomycetaceae bacterium
CCAGATGCAGCATGCCATCGGTCACCCGAAACGATTTGTTCCCCTCAGCGGGGTCCAAATCGGTAACGGGAGTTCCTGGCTGGTACAATCGGAATCCGTCCAGGTCCTTTCCGTTAAACAGAATAAACGGCTGGTCCTTCGGACTGATACCCGACTCCTTCGTGTTGTCTCCTCCGAGAACACGGACGTAGATGTTGCGGAAACTCGCGAACCCGTTGCTGGAGATCGCGATTGGCCCGAAGGCGGGGATCGGATTCTTTCGGTCATCGACGTTTTCCAGCACGACATTGTCGGTGACGAGTTGGTCGTTCAGATTTACCGTGACCCGCTCACCAACGATACGAATGTGGAACGTGTTCCATTCGGTGGCCGGACGGTCAGCCGAGACAAGTGGAAGTCGAGGATAGCGCTTGTTGTGGGCTAGACCGCCGGAACCTTTGGCTGCACCTTGCACGGCGAGATCCCCATGCGAGGCGTCCCAGAATCGGACCGCAGGCTTTCCTCGCAACCAGATCTCGCCGCTGCCGCCTGGCTCGATCTTCCAGTCGATCAGCATTTCAATGTCACCGAAGTCGCGGTCCGTGCAGATCCGCTGGCCGCTGCCGTCAAACGTTACCGTACCGTCGACGACACGCCAGTGGTCCCGCATCTGCCGGTCAGACGACTGTGGAACGGTCGCCAACTCCTTTGAAGAGGTCTTGCCTCGTTGATCTGCATTGTCTGGACAACTTCCCCAGCCGGTCAGCGTGTCTCCCACCAGCAGCGAGCGAAATCCCGCGGGCGGCTCCGACGCGGCAGCGGCTGTGTGAAGCCGAACACTGGCCGCAAGAACCACGAGCGAGATCGTCAGCAGTCGAAACATTCCGCCTCCGGGGGACCAATTCGTTCTGAAGGAACCGGCGTCACTTTCCGCGCCAGGGTGGTTTCGCCTGGGAACAGAGATGCCCCAATCCTGACGGCTTCATGTCGGCCCTGCAAGCCGAGACCGGTTCGCCGTTTGACCTGAAGTACGCGCCCGCAGACAATGGGCAGATTACTCTGGGTCTCTGCGGAAGGATCTCCCATGCTTCGAATGACCACCTCGCTGCGCTTTCGTCGGAACACGACACCTCGACCAATATGGCTCTCCTTATGGAGAACCCTGGGCGTGTCTGGCGGGCTGCTCATCGTCTGTCAGATGATTCTGCCCTCGCTGTGTGCAACGGAACCTCCCGCCCCACCGAACATCATCCTGGTGATGACGGACGACCAGGGGTACGGGGACGTAGGCGTTCATGGCAACCGGATGATTCGCCCGCCCAACATGGATCGGCTGCATGGTGAAAGCGTGCATTTGACCGACTACCACGTCGATCCGACATGCGCTCCCACTCGCTCCGCTCTCATGACAGGACGGTACTCGTCGCGGACGGGCGTCTGGCATACGATCATGGGCCGGTCACTGATGCGAACCGACGAAACAACGATCGCCGAAGTCCTGGCGAAACACGGGTATCGAACCGGCATTTTTGGGAAGTGGCATCTGGGAGACAACTTCCCCTGCCGGCCGCAAGATCAGGGCTTTCAGGAGATTGTCATCCACGGTGGCGGTGGAGTGACACAAACGCCCGACTATTGGGGAAACGATTACTTTGACGATACGTACTTCCACAACGGACATCCCCAGAAGCATACGGGATATTGCACCGATGTGTTCTTTGATGAAGCCCTCGCGTTCATCGAACGTTCAACAGACAAGCCCTTCTTCTGCTACCTCCCCACAAATGCTCCGCACGGTCCGTTTTTTGTCGATCCCAAATACAGCCGCCCATACGAAGAGCAGGGCGTTCCGCAACCAATGGCCAACTTCTATGGAATGATCACCAACATTGACGAAAACCTGGGGCGGCTGCGACAACGTCTGGCCGATTTAGACCTGGCCGACAATACCATTCTGATCTTTACAACGGACAACGGCACGGCCGCCGGAGTTGCACGCGGGAAGACGGAACCGGCCGACGCCACATGGAAGGGATTCAGCGCCGGTATGCGAGCTCAGAAGGGTTCCGAGTACGACGGCGGGCATCGCGTCCCGTTCTTTCTGCATTGGCCAGCCGGAGGGTTCAATCAGTCTCGTGATAGCCCACAGTTGACCGCACACATCGATGTCCTCCCGACGCTGTTGGAACTGTGCGGAATCGACCTTCCCGAGGAACTAAGACTCGACGGCAAAAGCCTGGTTCCGCTGCTCCGAGGCGACAATGCCGATTGGCCGGAGCGCACTCTGGTGGTCCACTCGCAACGGATTGAACATCCCGAAAAATGGCGTAAATCGGCCGTCATGACCAAGCGGTGGCGATTGATCAATGGTGTCGAGCTCTACGACATCCAGGCGGAACCGGGACAAGTTGCAAATGTGGCCTCAGGCCATCCCCAAGTCGTCGAGGAACTTCGCCGCAAGTACGAGACATGGTGGAAAGACATCTCGACTCGATTTGACGAGTATGTCCCGATTGTCCTCGGGCATCCCGCCGCCAATCGGACAGACCTGACGGCACACGACTGGCACGGCGGGACCGTCGCCTCGGACAACGTATGTATTGGGCGTGAGCCCGGGGCAAGC
>CALJUK010000019.1 GCA_937975745.1 uncultured Planctomycetaceae bacterium
GTCCCCGGCCTTCTGGTTCTCGGCGACCTCAGCATCCAGGGCAACATCAAATCAATGCGGTCCCTGGCCGAGCCACTCCAGATCGGCATGGAGAACGGCGCCCGCCGCGCCCTGATCCCCCTGGAAAACAAACGCAACTTTCTCGAAGTCTCGGGCGACATCATGGAACGGGTGGACCCGATCTTCTATTCCGACCCAATGACGGCGGCGATGAAGGCGTTGGGGATGACGTGATGAGCCTACGCTGCCGCCGCACTTGAGGTGACCCGATGGATGTTGATGTTCGCGGACGTGTCTCCAACATTAAGCTCGGACGCAGGCGATGTCTCCAGCCCTTGTTCGAAGCAATCATGAATTCGATCCATGCCATTCAAGAGGAGAGTGGCGAAGACGGTGAGATCATCGTCTCGGTAGTTCGTGACACATTGCAGCAGACGCTGGTGGATGCCGATCCCACCAGCTTTCCGGTCAAGGGATTCGTGGTCCGGGACAACGGAATTGGCTTTACCGATCAACACTTCCACTCGTTCGGCACGTCGGACACGACCGAGAAAATAGCATTCGGAGGGAAAGGTGTAGGACGGTTTCTCTGGCTGAAGGCATTCCAGCGAGCTGAAATCAGAAGCGTTTTTCGCTCAAACGGTGCTCTGAAGCAGCGAGAGTTCTCCTTTTGCCTTTCCACCAACGGCATCGACCCGCCCGAACCGGCCACAACAGATTCTACTGACACAACGCCATGGACTGAGGTCAATCTGTGCGGGTTCCATTCCGAGTACCAACGTCACTGCCCGAAATCCGCATCGACTATCGCAACTCACATCATCGAACACTTTCTGGAACTCTTCATCTTGAAGCGGTGCCCCAGCATGACGCTCTTTGATGAAGTCGAGGACACTCGCCTTGACTTGAATCGCCGCTTCAATTCGGAGATGCGACTGGAATCAAAGACCCAGCCGTTCTCCGTACGTGGCAATAAGTTCCGATTGAATCACGTGCGGCTTGCCGCCGCGCACGCCCAACAGCACAGCCTGAACTTCTGCGCTCACGGACGGACTGTGCGTTCTGAATCGCTCGTCAAGCTGGCGCCGTACCTCGACCCGGTCATCCCCGATGAGAAGAGCGGGCAGGAATTCGTCTATGCGGGCTACATCTCAGGAGAGTTTCTCGATGAGAATGTGATGTCGGAACGGACGCAGTTTGATATTTCAGATGAACCCGCAGAGATCGAGTTCCCGGATGAGATAAGCTGGTCCGAACTGATCGAGGCAACACTTCCGAAGACCAAGAAGTTCTTGGCTCGTCACATCGACCCACTCAACGATGCCAAGACCGAACGCATCCGACAGTACATTCTGATGAAGGCTCCGCAATACCGGCACTTGCTGAAACAGTCGAAGAAATTGTTGGACCAAATCCCGTCGAACCTGTCCGATGAAAAACTCGATCTTGAGTTGTATAAGATCGACCAAAAGCACGAAGCGGAGCTACGAGTCCGCTACGACAGACTGCTCGCCTCAGGCGACAGTGCCACACTATCCCACCAGGAACAGCGGAAGAGGTTCGAGCGATTTCTCGAAGAGTGGAACGAGGCGGGCATGGCAAAACTCGCTCGTCATGTTGCCCATCGGAAGGCAACACTCGCTTTCCTGGAGCACCGGCTCGCAATTCAAGACGATGGAACGTACGCCAGAGAGGAGGCCGTACACGAGATCATCTTTCCACTCAAGACGACGTCGGATGAGGTTCGATCGGACCAGATGAATCTCTGGATCTTGGACGAAAAGCTCGCCTTCCACTTCTATCTGGCGTCCGACAAACCCCTGAACCAAATGAACGAGGCGGTCGAAGTGGACAGTCGCGAACGTCCAGACCTCGCAATCTTTGGCCACCCGTTCGCCTTTGTAGACTCCTCACCAACTTTCGGGAGCATCGTCATTGTCGAATTCAAACGGCCAGCGAGGGACGATTACAATGAGAAGGAGGAGAAAAATCCCATACAGCAGGTTTATGGGTATGTGGACCTGATCAGATCCGGAAAGGCGAAGGATCGGTTGGGCCGACCGATCAAGATACCGTCCACGACGCCATTTTACGCATACATCGTTTGTGATGTGATGCCGAAGCTGGAGAAACAGGCCGTCTACGCGGCATTGACACAGACTCCCGATGGACTCGGGTACTTCGGATACAACGCTCAGTTGGGCGTGTACGTCGAAATCATTTCATTCGCGAAGCTGATCGACGACGCGAAGAAACGAAATGCAGCCTTCTTTGAGAAGTTGGGACTGGGAACGTAGACCCGTCAGGGCGGTACTTTGTCCTGAACAGTGCTCAGTGCCAAGCAGACACGCCCTCCTCAATCCGAATGTCGTGCGCAGATTCCGGTGATCTGCGAGAATAAACGCCCCCCACTGCGCATCTCACGGCTGGCAGAAAAAACGCGAAATCCCGTGAACCACCTCGCGAGTTCTGCGTCCAACACGTGGGCCGCATGAATGCAGCCCTGAGACCACACTGACTGAAAGCACACGAGTTCAACAATGACTTTCCGTAACACTTCACTTATCTGGAGTGATGCAGGGGGGCAGCGGGGGGAGGTTTC
>CALJUK010000020.1 GCA_937975745.1 uncultured Planctomycetaceae bacterium
TGAAATACGTTGGAGTTCGTAGATGGACCGCAGATAGACGTAAGTCTTTCCGGTGCCTGTTTCCATCTCGACCGAGAAATGTCGTCCCTGATTCAGGTTCTCAAGCGGTTCAACTTCGTAGCGTTCCTGAACTGCCTGAATGTTGCTCAGCAATCTGCTCTCATCGAGCACCAGGTTGTTGCCGATCCCCAGCTCGGAAAACATATCGCCGCCCGTCGCGTCGAGTCGGATCTCGTACTCCCCCTGTGCCATCGGCTGTACGTCGAAGACATCCACGACGGCCTGGATCGCGTCGAGCTGATAGTCCTGGTTGCTGTCGAATTGAATCTTCATGCGTTCCGTCACACCGTCCTGAACTCAATGCCGTGGGACTTCATTTCAAGGACTGTATTTGTCTTCAGTTGGTCGTTGCCCTTGAACGCTGAATCAAGGCAGACAATCCGCTGTGGCGACAATTCGATCATGCCCCGAAGGCACTCCTGTGTGATCTCGTCGGTTAAGCAGATCATCAGCAGTCCTTCGTCGATGGAGTAGATAGTATTCCCCATGACAGCCTGCTGTTCGATGGGCGCGGTCAGAGGCAGGCCAGCTTTGAGTATCAGTTCATAGAGGATGTCCTGTTCCGACCGATCCGGCACGACGTGATCGGCGAAGAGTCTGAGCTGGTCGGCGAGCGAGTCTGGACCGCCAGATTCCTCGTCAGCTTTCCACAGTTTGAAATTGCTCGATGCCAACGAATACGCTCGGAAGCCTTCATCCAAATCGCGAGCGCCAAGTAGCTCTAACTGCTCGGTATCATTTTGCCCCACGTCCATGGCTTTGCGGAGCCGATCTCTTCCCAGGTCAGCGATTGTGGTGTAGCCCTTCTGCGCGGCTTCAGATTCGCTATCCAAGGTCTCTGGCAGCTGAACGCAGATGGCCTTCCTGCTGCCCCTGTCCCGTCGATTCTGGAGCCACACAGCATGTGCCGTCGTTGCCGAGCCAGCGAAGAAATCCAGCACCAAGTCCTCCGAATTTGTTGTCTGCTCAACCAAGCGTCGCACCAATTCAGTCGGCTTCGGAAAATCAAACGCCTGAAACCCGAATAATTCACGGACTTCGGCTGTCCCGTGAGCTGTGAACACGTCGTCAATGATCGTTGGAAACGCCACATACTCCGACTGCAGGTCTGCCCGGAACTTCTTCTCACGTGGACGTCCATCTGGGCTTGAAGGAAAGAGAATGCTCCCCTCGTTGATCAGCTTCTGCATCCGTTCTTTGCCATAACGCCAGCCCGTGGTCGCTGGGGGGAAATATTCAGTGCCCGTGTCGGGGTCAGTGATTCCGTAATGCAAATTGGGACGCTGTTCCGCTGTTGCAAGCCCAAGAATGCTCCTGCTCATCCACGGCCCGCGTTTGTCGCTGTCTGGATTGCGGAACTTCGATTCGTCACGTTCAACTCCACGAAAGGCGGTGTCTGTCGAACGCGAATAGACAACAATGTATTCGTGATCTGTTGACACACGGCTCACCGCTCGCGAATCAGGGAACTGACGACTCTTCCAAATCAATTGTGCCACGAAGTTTTCTTCACCGAACACTTCATTGAGGATTGCACGCAAGTTGAAGACTTCGTGATCTGAGATGCTGACACAGAGTAGTCCATCTTCGCGAAGCAGATTGCGAGCTAGGAACAGCCGTGGGTACATCATGTTCAGCCACTTGGAGTGGTACCGCCCAGATGTCTCTGGATTTGATGTCAGCCTCGCACCGGTGTCACTGACCTGACCGGAATACTTAAGATAGTCTTCCAGTCCTTCGCGATAGTTGTCCGGATAAATGAACTCGTTTCCAGTGTTGTATGGCGGATCAATGTAGATCAGTTTGACCCGGCCGTGGTAACTCTTCTGCAGCAGCTTGAGCACTTCGAGGTTGTCGCCCTCAACAAAAAGATGGCCCGTTGTGTCAAAATCCACTGAGTCTTTCACGCGTGGCAAAAGCGTGCCGGCGGATGGAGCCTGAATCGCTCGAATTGCATCGGCCTTTCCAGCCCACGAGAGCCCGTATCGCTCCTTGGTCGTCGGCGTGTCCTCGCCGATCGCTTGGCAGAGTCTCTCCGCGTCCAACCTTCCTTCCGAGAAGCACTCGGGGAACTCCGACAACAGATGACATTTGCGGTCGAAGGCAATCTCGGCGGACGTCAATGACAATCGCAGCTGTTCTTGAGAACTCACGTGGTATTCGCTTCCTGGCATGTTGGATGTCACTACTGAGGAATCGTTTGCCGCTCTTGAAAATCGACCGCCCCTCTTGCTGCATGTCCCTCTTGTCTCGCGTCAAGTTGTGCGAGAAGGTGCTCCTCCACGAGGGGGTCCTCCATGTCCAAGTGCTGCTGCTGCAACAATCGTGCAGTGACTATTCCTGAGGCCCCCAGTTCCAATACGTAGAACCAGTGAAGACCTTGCTCCCGTTCGGATTCGTACTGACCTTCATCAATCTCCCAGCCACCGACATCGTAAAAGCGACCAATGCGAATTTCATTTGGGCGAGCATCTGTTGGCGACCATAGCTCGACGGTAGCCGAGTCGTCAGCGCCATCCGAGGTCACCCATGCGATGTCACCCGCCGTTACACCCGGCGTGCCGGATGCCCTAGGAAACATACGTCGCAGAACCGGCAAGTATACTGGCGCCGGAGAAACGCGGAGATCGCGTGCTCCGCCACCAGTTTGCGCATCTGCGGACTCGGTGTTGTACTTCCTGACATCGCCTGAAAGAACTTCTTGGAAGAACAGCAGAATTGGGTGCGGTCGATCGCGCCGATAACTTCGTGGTCCCCGATACCCTGTTCTCGGTCGTGGACGAACTTCGATTGAGTCGGCGCGATCCAAGAACTCTTCATCGATCGGGACGGCCACACGGACTAGACGGTCAATGAAGTCGTTGGTCAGGCGAGTCATCTCTTCGTCATCTGACACCCAACATGCTTCAGTGAGATTGTTTTCCGAGTGCTGAGACATGTTTGCGGAACCGACACTCGCAATCTCATCAAATACCAAGACTTTGGCGTGAAGCCCTTCATACGAGTACAGATCGGTACCACGTTCAAATGCTCTTCGGAGCACCTGTGAGTCTGTTTGGCCCGCTGCGATGGATGCATCACTCGCGTCAACAACCAAGAGGTCTCCAGCGCCGAATGTGACATGCGCATCTGATGTCACATATGCGATGGCAGCTCGCTTGCTGGATCGCTGCGTTGAAAGGTCACCAAGCGTCGGCCAGAGGCGTTCACTGAGAAGGACTTGCATCGTCAATCATCTTTCCATCAGTGAGCGTCATTCCATTGTCCATCGAATCGTGAACAATGGAGCAGTTCGTTGTTTCATCCGCAGTTGCTTCTCGATCTTGCCGATCAGCCCGTCCCGCTGCTGGTCGATCTCGTCCTGCGCGTCGTACAACTCCCGGCGCTTTCGATTCCGTTCGGATTCGACCTGCTTCAGCTGCTTTTGCGCGGCTAGTTTTTCGGTCAATGCCGTCGCCGACTGACTTTCCCGGCGGATCTCCTTGATCTGCTGGTCCAGGTCTTTGATCTCCCGCTCCAGACCGAGCTTGAGGTCGTCTGACCAGCGCTCCAGCTTCCCTACCTCGTCGTCGAAGAATTTGCCATTCCGCTCATCGACCTGGCGTTGGAAGCGTTTCGTCTCCTGCTTCTTCGCTCGGTCAACTGCATTTCCGGATTCGGCATCTGCGTCACCACCATTGATGCTGGCCGGCAGCCGCATGAGCTTCGTACACAGTTCTCCGTCCAGCGTCGTGCCGTCATCGGTTGCAGCCGCGAACAGCAGAAACTCCTCGGTGTCGAACGATTCAATGGTCAGCTTGGACAGTTCCAGCCACCCGGAACTGCCGATGAACTTCTCCAATGCGGCAATCCGGGCACCGTACGCCCCGTAATCGAACGCGACAGTGGCGATGGGGAGTGACCGCTCCTTTGCACGCTGAATCAGCATCTGTGCCAGCGGGTGGTCGAGCCGGTAGAAAGTGTCGTGCCGTTTCGCGGCGAGCTTCCAGTCCAAGCAATAACTGCCCTGCCGGGCATCGGTGCCGGTGTAGAAGAACTGGGGATGTTTGGGATGAATCGTCGCATGCTCGCCCAGTTCGTGCTGCGTGAGATTCAGCAGCCACTGTTCCCGGTCCGACAGCGTGGCAAACGCTTCTTTGCGGTGAAACTTCAGGCGCGCATGCACATCCTCATCAAAATTGTCGAGGAGGGCCTGGCGTGTTTCGGCCATCCGGCTCGTCACCTGTTCCTCCAATTCCGTCCGGAGCCGGTCGAAGGCCTCTTCGATCTCTTCCGGCGGGCGACGCGCCTCGTAGACCTGGGCGATCCGCCGCTCGATGTCCACGCCGGATTCGAGTGCCCCGAGCACTTCGTCGCTGGCTCCGAACACGCCGTCGAAGAGCTGGAATTTCTCATCCAGGAGCTGGAATACCCGCTGATCGGCTTCATTGCGGCGGTTAAGGAAATTCACCACCACCA
>CALJUK010000021.1 GCA_937975745.1 uncultured Planctomycetaceae bacterium
GCTGTCGCCATCGTTGGGGTAGTTCTTGGCGGCGTTGATGCCCCCTTGGGCGGCAATACTGTGAGCCCGGCGGGGACTGTCCTGAATGCAGAATGCGGTCACATTGTAGCCGAGTTCGGCCAGCGTGGCCGCGGCGGAGGCACCGGCCAGACCTGTCCCAACCACCAGAATGTGGTGCTTCCGCTTATTGGCGGGGTTCACCAGCTTCAAATGCCGGCGATGCAAGTCCCATTTCTGCTCGATCGGGCCATCCGGCACATGGGATTCGAGTACACTGTTTGTGACGGTTGCCATTCCGGACTCTCCTGAAGTCGCTGTCTGCGCTGCGTGCGTGAATCAATCGATCAGGTTGAAGCTCTTCGTCGCTGACTGGCCGTTATCCCCGCTGTTCAACTCCCGCTGTCCAACCCCCTCTGCCCGCACTCCACTACGTTCCGCTCACCAGATTGTTCAAGCCCCACAGGGCAAAGCTGAGGAACCCCAGTGCAACGACGATGGCGAAGGCCACGCCCAACCAGCCGATCGCCGACTTATACTTGGGGTGCGTCAATCCAAGAGACTGGAACGCGCTGGCCACACCGTGTCCCAGGTGAACTCCCAGGATGATCGTGCCAATTCCGTAGCCGACAATCGTCAACGGCGTCTGCAGGACTGCGATGGCCTTTTCGAACGGCTCCAGTCCTTCGTAATTGATGTCCGGCCGAAGTTCGAATGCAAAGTCGGAAAGGTGCAGCAACAGGAAGCCGAGAATGATGGCCCCCGAAATGAACATCCAGCTTTCGTTTTGAATACTGAGTGTCCGTTCGGGAATCTTGGAGGCCTTCGTCGCGTACGACGTCTTCCGGGCCCGTTTGTTCTCAATGGTCGTCGAAATGGCCAGGCAGATATGCACCACAAACAGGACCGCCAGGCCGATTTCAGCCAGCGCGAGGAGTGGGCCTTGCGCATGCAGTGTGTGGGCGTAGTTGTTGTAAACGTCTGGCCCGACGTACATCAACAGATTGCCGGCCAGATGAAACACCAGAAAGCCGCACAGGAGAAGTCCCGTGATGGCCATCACGAACTTTTTACCAACCGTTGTCGAGAAACCCCGGGTCACCCAATTCAAGGTCGGCTCCTTCTTGATCTGCGGTGATTCGTCACGTTGGAGAGGCGAGCCGAGTTGCCCGGGTATTCTTCCGGACTGGCATTCCTCTGAGCCAGAAGTCCACAACCGTATGTTGGCGATGGACTTTGAACTCCACCGGATTATAGGCGAAGCGGCTCACACTTCAATCGTGAGCGGGAAGTCGGACAAGATCGTTCCCAGGACCTGGCCAAAATCCACTCGGTGCAGCCAGCATTCCGTCCGCCGAGGCCGCGACGCGTCGGCCCGGCGCCCATCAATTCTGGCGACATCGCCCCGTGCTGACCGCCATCCAACCTTACTATCGGTCGTTTGGTCTGTCTGACTTTTTGAAACGCGGTATTCGGACTTTTCGACACTCGCGCTGGAACAACCTCCACGGACTCCTTGCCGAATCGCACTGTCTCGCACAAGAATGGTCATCGCGACGAGACTTGCCCCCAAGTCCTGCGAAGACCAGGGAGTTCGATAGTGATGACAGCCTGCCAAACCGTATCTCCCAAGGATCGGACCATGCGACTCACCACGTTTGCTGCGTTTCTTGCCCTCCTTGTTGTTTCCGCGACGGCGTTCAGCCAGGAAACGCTGACACAGCCGAAAAAAAGCGTTAAACCGGGAATCAACAAGACCTTCCTCGATCCGGAACTGGACGTCGAGGAATGGATCAATCGGTTCGAGGTGGAAAGCCGCGAGGTCTTCCACGCCCGAGAGGAAGTCGTACAACATCTGGACTTGGCGCCCGTAACGAGTATTGCCGACATCGGGACCTGAACGGGACTGTTCGTCGATTTGTTTTCGAAAGAGGTTGGCGAAACCGGGTGGGTCTACGCCCTTGATATCGCCCCCAAATTTGTCGAGCGGGTGGAGAAAGTCGCCGACCTGCGTGGAATCGAGAATGTGACACCCGTGCTCTGCGGGCAGGACAACATTCGGCTGGCTCCCGGCTCGATCGACGTCGCATTCATCTGCGATGTCTATCACCATTTTGAGTATCCCGGCGAATCGCTCGCCTCGATCCACAAAGCGATTGCCCCGGGTGGCAGGCTGGTCGTGATCGATTTCGAACGAATTCCGGGCGAATCCCGAGAATTCATCCTGAATCACGTGCGCGCCGGCAAATCGGTCTTCCGGGCCGAAATCGAGCAGGCTGGCTTCCAATTCGTGAAAGAAGTGAAGGTTGCTGGATTCAAAGAGAACTACTTCTTGTGTTTCGAACGGAAGAAGTAATCCTCGATGGAACAGACCGATTCGCAGAAACCGCTCGATCGCCTCGCATTAGTCGCGCTTGTGATTGCCAGCATGATTGGTGCCGGCGTCTACACAACCAGCGGATACGCGATAGCCGACTTGCACGATCCATGGCTGGTCCTGCTGGCGTGGCTGGTGGGAGCGTGTATTGCTGTCTGCGGCGCGGTCACGTCGCCCCTCCTTGCTTCACACCGCACCGCAACCGGCGGCGCGTATCTTTATCTCTCGCGATTTGTTCATCCGGCAGCAGGTTTTACAGCCGGTTGGGTCTCCTTTCTGGCAGGCTTCACCGGAGCCGGCGCTTTCGCTGCCATCGCGTTTGAGACCTATGCCCTTCCCGATGAGTTTCGCCCGAGCTGGCTTCCTCCCAAGTCGCTCGCCCTGGCGGTGGTCGCGATCTCAACGCTGGTCCATGCCTTCAACACACGGCACGGTGCCCGCAGCCAGAATGCCGTTGTTCTGGTGAAACTGGGACTTCTGACGGCGATGACCGCTTATGCGTACCTGATGTTGGGACGTTGGAACGGTGGCGAGCCCTTGCCGACCGTGCGGGGCGAGAGTCTCGCTGCTGACGTTTGCCACCATCGTGATGTGGATTTCACTCAGCTATTGCGGATTCAACGCGGCCATTTACGTCGCGTGTGAGTCGCGACACGGAGCAGCCTCCGTCGGGTTCGCCATGGTCGGAGGGACACTCGTCGTATCGGTGCTCTACCTGCTGCTAAATGCCTTCTTTGTGCTGGCTCCGCAACTCCAGGAAATTGCCGGTCAGGCAGACGTGGCGGCCATTGCCGCCCGCGTGGTGGGAGGAATCTGGCTGGAACGTGCTATTCGAGTGGCCATCTGCCTGGGACTGGTCAGCAGCGTTTCATCCACGGTGATGAGCGGCCCGCGGGTGTACGCGAAAATGGCCAGTGACGGCTGCCTGCCTCGGTTCTTCGTCTCGCACCGTTCCCCCCCAACCCGTTCAGTCCTGCTCCAGGGGGCCATGATCGCCATCGTCGTCTGCTTCTCGACACTGGTCGGCCTGCTGTCCTACTTGGGAATGACGCTCGCCCTCTCGGCGGCTGCAACTGTCGCGACGCTCTTTTTCCCCTCAGCCACGGGTCGGTCGGACAGAACCGATTCACGATGCGAATCGACTCGCTTTCGCGGCTTGCGGCTCGGATTGGCGGGCTTATATGTCCTGGCGACCTTGACCATTGCCGGTATCGCCGCCTGGAACAAACCCTGGGAGGGAGTCGCCGCGATCGGCACGATCACTGTCGGCAGCCTGGTCTACTTCGCTGGCACGCTCGTCTCGCCTCGAAGCGTGGGGGACTAACGTCGGCCGCGTCCTTTCTTCCGCGGACCGCCGGACCGCTTGGAAGTCCCCTTTCCAGAGGGTTTCTTCCCCGACGAACGCGATCCCCGCGCGCCGGACGACGCGGGTGGACCGCTTCGGCTTCGGCGGCGGCGATCCTCTTCATCAAGCTGGGTTCCGCCAGACACGATCAGGAAATCCAGACTGCGACGTTCCACGTCGACATGAACGACGCGAACTCGGACGGCGTCTCCCAGACGGTATCTCTTCCCACTGCGACGGCCCACCAGACTGACTGTCGCAGGATCGTGATCGAAGATGTCATCGGCCGACAACTGGCTGATGTGAACCAGGCCTTCGACGGGAAGTTCGATCCCCCGGCAGAAGACGCCAAAACCTTCCACGCCCGTAACGACCGCGTCGAGTTCTTCGCCGACCTTCTCTTGCATCAATGTCAGCAGCTTGACCTTCACCAGTTCGCGTTCGGCCCGCTCGGCACGCCGTTCGGTCATCGAGCAATGCCGGCCCAGCTTGATCAGTTCTTCAGCCGATGGACCGCGGGGCTTACTCTTGCCGGCCGCCAACTGCCCGAACAGTCGATGCACCAGCAGGTCGGGGTAACGTCGGATGGGACTGGTGAAATGGCAATAGTGTTCTTCGGCCAAGGCATAATGGCCGGCCTCGTCCCCCGTGTATTCCGCCTGCTTCAAACTCCGAAGCAACGCATAGTTGATGGCATGCTCGGCAGGTGTCCCGTGGACTCTGTCGAGCAGGTCCTGCAAATCGCGGCGGCTTTGGAA
>CALJUK010000022.1 GCA_937975745.1 uncultured Planctomycetaceae bacterium
TGAGTGTGAGCACAGGCGGCAGCGGTCACGGATTCAAATTCGCGCCGGTCCTGGGCGAGATTCTAGCCGACCTTGTTCTCGATGGGACCACCAACCAGCCGGCGGCGTTTCTTGGACGTCAGCGGACGGGGTTGCAATCGGGTTAGTCGTCGGAGGATTGGGTTTCGACGGCGTTGTCCACTGTGGACTGGTCCGCAGACTGTTTGGCAAAGATGCGGATATCCATGGATGACGCGTAGAAGCGATCTTCCAGTGACCATTCCTGGGGCAGCGTGATGTCCGGCCCCTCGGCGGTCCGGACCATCAGCCAGGCGTCGTCTGCCGAAACGGTGTTCCGTGTCAGGCGTTCGATCGAGCGGTAGAGTGGTTTCTCGGGCTGAAGGTCGACCGCCATTTTGTAAGGGGGGTCGAAGAAGATCAAATTGTAAGGAAGCAGGTGGTCGACGTTCTTGGGGAGGAACGATGATCGCAGGACGTCGGTCTTCCAGCAGAGAGTGGAATCCTGCAATGCGAGCATCGCGACATTCTCGCGGAGCAACTGGTGCGCCCGGGGGTCCATCTCGATAAAGACGCAACCCGCGGCACCGCGACTGATCGCCTCCAGCCCCATGGTTCCCGTTCCGGCGAAGACATCGGCAATGTTCCACTCGTCGAGCGACGTTAGCCGGTCAATGCGGGCGAATAGCTGTTCTTTGACGCGATCGGTGATTGGGCGCGTCGTCAGACCCGGGTTTGTCTTGAGTTTCCGCCGTCGAAACTTTCCCGCAACAATCCTCACAAAAAGGTGTCCTCGTTTTCGTGATGGCCAACCCGGTCGGGCCGCGTCACTTGTTCTTGCTGTCCCAATGGCGGCGGATAATGTCGGCCGCTTCTTCGGCGACGGAACTGAAACGTTTTTTTCGTGTCGGGATGTCGGTGTCGCTCGGTGTCGAAGTTGCGGTCTCGGAGGACGTATCCGATTCGAGATCGGTGTCTGTGTCGGATGCAGCGAGCGAATCTGGCGATGGCATGCGCGAGGCGGCGGTTCTCGGAATGATTGTCGTATCGCCGCTTGCGGCCGGTTGGTCTCCCTCGTCTTCGGCCAGCCAATTGACGATGTCGTCTTCGTTGGTCGCGGCTGGAGTTGGTGCCGACTTCGCTGTCTTCTTGCCGTCGACTTCGAATTCTGTTGAACCGATCCTGACAACGTCACCGGGACTCAGAAGGCGCTCCCCCTTGATCGGCTGGTCGTTGACGAACGTGCCGTTCTGACTGTCGAGGTCGCGGAGCAGAATCCCCTCGCCGGACGACTTCAAAATACAATGCTGTCGACTGACATCTTTTTGGGGGACCCGGATGGTACAGCCTTCTTCGCGGCCGACGATGACTTCACGGTCCGCCGGCAGAGTAATCCGCCGGCCGGCATGTCTCCCGGTTCGAATGACCAGAGCGCTCATTACTAAGACCCGCTCGTTTCAGCGTTGCCCGTCCCTCGCGCCGCCTGGATGACAGTCAAGTGATCGGGACAGTTGTAAACTGGTCGAAGTGGAATCCCACAGATGCGACGCCGGGTTATTCTAACAGACGTGTCAAAGGGATGGGAAGGCGTGAGCAGGCGAGTTCTGCTGCCAAGCCGCGTGCCACGTCGATCTTGTCTTGCAGGCTGCGCTGGGGCGGGACTGGGTTGCCGCCGATCGGTGTCGCGCCAGGGAACAATTCGTCTTTAGCGTCGCACGGGAACGGTCACTGTCTCGCCGCAGTCCGGACAGGTCAGCCGCTTTCCCATATGGACCGGACTGACTTTGAATTTTTTTCCACACGCGCAGTAGAAGCGAAGCCGCTTTTCGTCCGTGGTGACGCGTGAAACACCCTGATGTTGCTGCTCCCAGTTGTCTTGGGCGACTTCGTAGATTGTCGAGATCAGGAGGTCCGGGTCGACCGGCTTGGTGAGATAGGCGTCGGCGCCGACCCGCTCGGCCAGATCGCGCGCGTCGCTCATGTCGATTGCCGACAACATGACGACCGGGACTTCGCGATCCGTTTTCTTAAGTCGCTGGCAGACTTCGAAGCCGGATTCGCCGGGTAGCATGATATCCAGCAGCACAAGGTCCGGCTTGTGCATCACAAAGCTGGACTGGGCCTGCCCGCCATCTTTGGCACTCTCTGCATTTAATTTGTGGACGCGCAGGATCTGTTTGATTAACGCAGCCGTCGCCGGATCGTCTTCGACGACCAGAATTTGATGGACGACGACCCCGGTCATGCTGCGGCTGACGTTGCTTTCAGGATTGGCCATGGGTACCGTCTTCCGGATTGTTACCGAGAACAATGGTTGGAGCAGGCAACGGATGAATTCTCCGGCTCGGTTCCGAACGAATGCACAAGCCTTGGTTCCGCGAGTTTGTTAGTGACTTTGAAGAAAGTTCTGGTGAGCAGAACAGAGCTTTCTCGAATCAGCTCACGCCATTTCAGTCACACGTATATCGCGAGGAGGCCTAGCCTTGTTTGAAGGGTTGTATATGCTTATGCATACCCGAAAACGCGTCCGACTGCAAATCCCGCTTTGCCCACAAGCGGTTACAGCACGCCATGGTTTTGCCGTTGCGGGGCATGGACGCAGTCGTGGTGATGGCTCGCCGACACGGCAATTCTCTTGCGGTTGTGATCCCGAAACCAGCGTCCCGACGGTTTGATTCAGGGCCCGCCAACGCGTTCCTCTTGTGGCAGATTCGGGCAGCGGTTGGTCTCCGAAGCTTGTCCCGGCATGCAAAAGTCCCAAGAAAACAGCGGAAAAAGTGATAGAAATGGTGAGGATGTGATTGACAATCCGGTCGGGCGACACTCTACTACGAATCAGACTTGCTCTCCGCAAGACAACGCGGTTTCCCACTACGATTGACGGATGAATCGCCGTTGCAGTTGGCCCTTTCACGCATAGCAGGAGCACAGAATGGCAGCAAAAGCCGCGTCGGCCAAACCGATGACCAAGACCGAGATTTACGCCTCGATCGCCGAGTCCACTGGTATCAGCAAGAAGGATGTCGGCGCAGTCTTTGACTCGCTGAGCGAGCTGATCCAGAAGAACGTCGGCAAGAAGGGCCCTGGCGTCTTCAACGTTCCCGGCCTGATGAAGATTCAGGTTCAGCGCAAGCCGGCCACAAAGGCCACGACACGTCCCAATCCCTTCAAGCCTGGCGAGATGATGCAGGTTGCCGCCAAGCCGGCCCGAAACGTCGTCAAGGTGCGCCCCCTCAAGGGCCTGAAGGAAATGGTCTAAACCCGCTCGCGAGGCGAGTTTGTTCTGGGCTCTCGTCGCTGTGCGTCTTGTGCAGTAGTTGAGTCGGGGATGCTCGTGGCGAACTCGCGCGGAATTCCTGAGTGGATTCTTGAGTGGCTTGGCGGGTCTTGCCGCAGCCGGTGTCCGCTTGTGTGAGAATCGCTTGCAGACAAACTATGGGAATCGCTCGGTTGATGACGGACTCTGGCTACGGCGCTCTTCCAACTGGAAGAGCGCCTGGTCGGTCGGTCACCTGATGGGCTTGAGCTCTGGCAGTGCGCGGACGCCGCGATGTCTATCTCTGTCCGGTTGTCCCTAGTCCGGTTATCGTTCTCGAAAGAGATGTGTCTCTCGTTGGAGTGAAGTCGACGCCGTCGGGAGCAATCAGATTGCCACGTGATCTGTCTCAGATCCTGGAGTGGTCCGCTGTCTCGAAGTCGATGCTGTATCGCTTTGATGACGCAATG
>CALJUK010000023.1 GCA_937975745.1 uncultured Planctomycetaceae bacterium
CGTTGCTGTCGCAGTGTCAGCCGTCTGGCGCGACTGCGATCGGGGCCAACCTCAAGCGGGTGGCCGCCATGCTGCGGCATCGAAGCTTGCTGATGCTGTTTTCCGACCTGTTGACCGACCCCGACGAGGTCCTGGAAGGGATTCGCCTGCTCCGCTACGCGGGGCATGATGTCATTCTGTTTCACGTCATGGACGAGGCCGAAGTAACGTTTCCGTACGACGGCATGGTCGACATGCGGGATCCCGAGACACAAGAAACTGTCGTCGTCGATGCACATGGCATCCGAGCCGATTATCTCGACGCACTCGCTGAGATGCGCAGCCGATATCAACGGGAATGCCTGCGGATGGGGGCCGACTTTGTCCCGCTGGATACCAGCATGCCATTCGACCGGGCGTTGCTGCAGTATCTCTCGCAGCGGAAAACGCGGTTTTAGTCCGCATTGCGGACAATTGTGCGGCGTTTGAACGCTCAATGGCCTGCCAGACAGGCTGCTTACGCCGCCGAAACAGGCCCCACTTCTGCGCGGCGGGGAGGAGTGTCCGGGTAGGGACTCGGCTTAGAAGATTGGGCCGATGTTCCACGGGCTGAATTCTTCGTCGCCGATCCCCTGGGCTTCGCTCTTTGTCTGCTCGCCGCTGGCGACAGCAATTAGCCGCTCGAAGATCTCCCGCCCCACTTCTTCGACGGTGGCCTCTTCGAGAATGCGCCCCGCGTTGAGATCCATATCGTCGGTCATCCGCTCGAACATGGGCGTGTTGCTGGCCACTTTGAGCGTCGGGACTGGTTTGCAACCAAAGCAACTTCCCCGGCCCGTGGTGAAGACGCACAGGTTGGCACCGCCGGCAATCATCCCGGTGACCGAGACCGAATCGAAGCCGGGCGTGTCCATCACGACGAATCCTTTCTGCGTGACGGGCTGGGCGTATTCGTAGACGTCCTGGAGTGCCGTCGTTCCCCCTTTGGCGATGGCTCCCAACGACTTTTCGTAAATCGTCGTCAGGCCCCCCTGCTTGTTTCCGACCGAGGGATTGTTGTCGATCTGGCAGCCAAACTTGCGGGCGTAGTCTTCCCACCAACGGATGCGGTCGATCAGTTTCTGCCCGACTTCCGGTGTGACGGCTCGCCGCGTCAGCATGTGCTCGGCACCGTACATTTCGGTCACCTCTCCCAGGATGGCAGTCCCACCGTGGGCCACCAGCAGATCGCTCGCATAACCGACAGCCGGATTGGCGCCGATTCCGCTGTAGGCATCGCTGCCGCCACATTCGGTGGCCAGAATGAGTTCTGACACGGGAATCGGTTCTCGTTGGACTGAGTTGGCAGCCGGCAGAAGATTCATGAGAGCAGCCTTGGCTGCTTTGACGGTCTTCGCCACACCTCCCTGTTCCTGAATGCTCATGACAAGGGGGGCGTTGTCTCGCGGCTGACCGGGCGAACCCAACTGCACAAGGTGGTAACCGTCAACAATGAACGACGGCTGAGCCGTCTCGCAGCCGAGCCCAATCAGCAGGTAAGCGGCAATGTTGGGATGACGGGCAAATCCGGCGAGAGTCCGCTCCAGTAAGTTGTGAGCGGCCCCGTGCATTTCCATTCCACAACCGACTTTATGGGTGAGTGCAATCACTCCGTCGATATTGGGGAAGTCGGCCAGACAGGTGTCTGTCATCTGCTGGGCCACGTATTGCGCCGTCGTGGGAGAGCAGTTGAGCGTAATGAGGATG
>CALJUK010000024.1 GCA_937975745.1 uncultured Planctomycetaceae bacterium
AATAATTTTTTTTTGTATTTCCCCTTTATTGCAATCTTCAGTGCTTTGGCATCTTGTGCCCAAGCTCCAAGCATTCCAAGCTCCAGATCCAATGCAGCGAGTTGTCGAGTCATGTCACTTACCTTTTATTTCCGTTAAGTACATGCCGTTGCCCGGCGGCGGAGCCGTCGCAGGATCGAGTATCAGGTCGCAAAGTCATCATGTCAAGGACATCTCCGCAAAATTCTCATTTTCTCCCAACTGTCAGAACCGGTGTTTCCAGAAGGACACGCACCACTCGATAGAATGGACGAATGTTGCCAAACGGTAGCATGCCCGCATGACACGTCGCCCGAGAAATCGTGTTCGCAAGTAGATGAGTCCGGCGACAAGGCGACGCAGAGACCCAGGTTTGGCGAGTTCGAGTGGTGGCCATCCGCGCGAGCATGGTCTGATCGTTCGAAGACTCGTCACGCAAGAGACGGTGGACAGACACCGGCCTCGCGGCGGACTCATTGCGGAAGGGGGAATCCTCATGCCGGACCATCTGGGAACACGCCCAGCGGTCAATGCCCGAGAAATCGCCACAGAAATGCCAGCAGAGTCCCACCTCTGGTCGCACGGCAACCCACGAACCCAGGGCGATAGCAAAACCCAGACGATCGCAATCGGATTGCTGGCGCGGATCGCGTCCGATCGTCGCGGCCCCCTGTTCCAAGACCTTTGGAAGCCTGAGTGAGTCTCTCAGGAACGGAGGCATGTACGGCCTGGCTGCCCCGACAGGCAAGCTGATCGGGGGGGTGACCACTCCAACTCACAATCCGCTCTAACGCTGCGGTGCGGGGGGCACACCAGGGGTTGTGGAAGCCCCCGCCGAGGAAGATTCACCCGAATAGGGATTGGTAACCAAGTCCAAATCCGTCGGCTGCCACGTTACATACGCACTCGAGACCGGACAATTGTAACATTCTTCGGACATCGGGCGCCAGCATGTTGGGAAGTGCCCATAATTCACAATGTTGTGTGGTGACTGCCGCTCGTAGTACGAATTCTTGAAGATCGCACGGCTCTGCTGTGTATTGCGCTGGCGGTACCTTTCGGTCTGATTGCCGAAGAAAGTCCGTACCCGCCAAGCCATCCGCTCGCAAATGCCACGGTCTTCTGCGTAGTAGCTCGGTCCCGCCGCAACATAGCTCGCCTGCGTCACACCGGCGTCTGCAGTGCCCTGGGGAACAGGCTGCAACTCTGCCTCGCCGGCTCCCTGGGCAGAAACGACACCCGCATCCTGGGCAGTACCGACAGAACCGAAGGTCAACAGAAACCCGCAACCGAGGATAGCCACCCGGACTGAGTTGAGCATTTGAAATCCCTTTCTTGACCACGTCCGCAGTCAATTCGCCTGCCATGGCGATTGCGTACTCCGCCTCAGCCGAGCACGAAAACGGACACCCAGGCGGAGTTGCGACCGGCCTTCCCGATGGCCGAGACGGTCTCTCCCCTCCACTCATGATGAATCGTCATTGCGACGGTGACCCGCAAGGACAGACCTATCGCCGCGTCCGCGTGTTATGGTAGCCAAAGTAGTCCATGAAGACGGTTCGATGGCCGGTTGTCCGCATCCGCTGACGCATCCCCTGCTGTGTCAACCGGTCATAGGGAGTCGTGACCGACGCGTCGAATTCAGCCTGCAACCGATTCAGAGACGACGAAAGTTGCTGCGCGTCGCGCCGAAACTCCTGCTGTGGGCGAACCCGCTGGTAATAATCAGTTTCTAACGAACCGCTGGAATACAGGTTCAGATAAGGGCTGACCGTGGGACGTCCCGAACGTCCGAACGTGGGGGCCTGCGCATGCACATCGGCCGCGGTCACCGCAAATGCGGCAACCGCCGTCCCCGCCATCAGCACCATATTGAGTCTACGCATTGGGCGTTTCTCCTTCGCTAGTCGCCGGAATTCGCGAGTCAACGCGTTGCCGCCAGAGCCTGCTGCAGGCCTGACAACCTGAGACTTCGCATCTGGTAGAGACTTCGCATCTTGTAGTGTAGGCCTCACATCCAGAATCGAGCAAGATGCTGCCTCCGATCACTGATCCGAATCCCAGATACCAAGCCTCCGCCCATCAAACTAATTTCCACCGGAGTTGCCGAAAAGCTGCCCGGTCTCGATACGGCGAATCGTACCATAACCGAGTGAGACTACACCGAAGATGCGTTCAACAGGTGCAAGCACCTTTGCAATCAGGTTGTCCGTCGCGACGAGCCCATCGCCCTCGATGAAGACTCGGTCGCCGGGCAGCAATTGGTAATTGGTTGTCGTGACACCCTCTCGGCTGATCGCCCGCCAGTCGACCGGCAGTGTTTGCGCCATTTCGACACCCGAGGGAGCCGGTCGAGCCACCCAGATTCGTTGGGAGGACGTCGGCGACAGTCCTTCGATATTGGCAATCGCATCCAGGACGGTTTCGTTTCCAGTAAACGGGATACGGACCACCTGTTGACCGTAGCCAGCACCGTCAGTGATGACGTAATACACTTTGCTGTTATAGGCGAGGACGTCGGCAGTCACTCGTGGATTGCTGAAATACTGCGCCAAGTGCCCCTCGAGCGTCGTCCGAATGGATTCCAGAGTCTGGCCAGCCACGTACACATCGCCGTAAATCCCCAACGAGATCGTCCCATCAGGACGAACCAGGTGCTCGCCGCTCACCACTTGTTGAATCTCTGGCTCACGCATGCCGACCAGCGAGACGGCTACTTTGGGTGACTTGAGTCCGATGGCATCAACCAGATGTTTCTCAATCGCAGCGGCCACTTCGTTAAACTTCAGGCCAGCCACTTGCACACCACCATACTCGGGTCCCAGGTCGATCGTTCCGTCCGGCTGAATGACGAAGACGTTGTAAATGCGTTTGAACTCGCTAAGAACGGGATCCTCAGCTGGATCGATCGGCAAGGTGTTGCTGACGCGAATGGAAAGCTGGTCTCCCGCCTGCAATGGCGACTCGGGAGCACGATCGTCGTAAACAACCTCCAACAGCAGAACGTCGGGAGGTTCGGCGCGGTAGGGAGGGATGGTTGTCTTGTCGAGTTCCCGTGGTACGTCGCTGTGCACGATGTCGCCAATGGGATTGAGCCTTTGCTGAGATATACAGCCCAACAGTGAAGCGGCAAGAACAAGACAGCCGGCACGAAGCAACACCGCCGCGGCGGCACACCTCGACGTGTTCGCGACTAATCGGTCGTGGTTTTCAACACGCGAGTGCATGTTGCGCATTCCTTTCGCTTCGGCAAAGTCCATCCGGTCACAATCATTACAATCGGCACAACCGGGAACTTTAGTACAAACATTCTGCGAGAAAGGGTCCGGCCGACGCGAAATCGAATGCCACCCAATGGCCTGAATCATTTAAGGACCAAGGCGATACGGGACGTCGAACACGCGCTGTTCCGCCCCCGCGAACCGAATCCAAGACCGCCATAAACAACACACAGAACCCGCCTTACGACACAGAAAACGTAAAGACACGAAGGTGCGGAGCCCCTGCACAAGAACGCGCAAGACGGCACTCAATCGTCCGCCACTCACATCCGGACTAGAGCGCGCTGCGTCTGCAAATAGCGGCCTTTGGCGGCGTCATTTGCCTGATTCTGAGCGGCGGGGTTGATCCCTGCCGCTCCCAACGCTCGCTCGCCCCCCGCAATGCGGACTCGTGTTGTGTCAAACCTTAAGATTCGGGTCGAGAAACGAGAATGGAGCGGCCAACGAGCCGCGGGCCAAGCGATTGAACCCGAAGTTTAAGGCGTGACAAGGCTCTAGAAGCGGTTCCGAAACCTCTGGTTGCTTCGTCTTCATCCTGTGAATGCTGCCCGAAGACTCGCCACCAACCGGTTTTGAAACTGGTTCTACGGCGACGGAACTGTTTGGGAATCTGGAATCGGCACACCCAGATCCGAGCAGAGCGACTCGGCCTGTTCCCGAATGCTGGGATGGAGCTTTCGCAAATCGAACCCCTTGGCCAAGGCCTTGTCCAGGTGAAAGCGCGCAGCGTCTGGGTTTCCGGCCTTTCCTTCTGCGATCGCCAAGTGGATCCACCTTTCAGGCCGGGGGTCCTCGGCCACGACGATCTCCAGGTCGGCAACTGCGTCGGTCGACTTGCCGATCTTCAGATAGACTTCTGCACGCGTATCGAGCAACTCGACAAGCGGACCGGAACGCTCGATCGCCTGATCGATAAGACGTTCCGCCTCCTCCAAGTCCTCACCCCGGGAAGCCAGCAGCCAGGCAAGATTGTTCTGCGCGCTGACATTTCGCGGATTGAGCTGGAGAACTTCGCGATAGTCGGCAATGGCCTCGGGGAGTTGCCCTCGCTGCTCCTTGAATGCTGCGATCGCAAACAGGACGTTCTTGCGCCGTTCCGGATCCTGCTCGATCGCCGCCGCCAAGTCATCGGCCTGGCCAAGAATGGCTGAATCCTGCGCCCGGTCTTTGCTGAGGACCGTCAACGTCAGCAGCAAGGCCGCATCGAGTCCGGGCCGCTTGCTGACCGCCAACAACAGCTTCATCCCTTCGGCAACTCGTCCCTCATCGATGAGAAATCGTGCCAACAGTAACTCGCCAGCCGGAATGTTCTTGGCTGCCTTCTGCAGATAGGTCTCGACTTCGACGGCCCACAAGTCACGGTCGGATACGGCGGTCTTCCCGCGTTCAACAGGATTCAGCAGTGTCTGCCCAGCCCATAGAGTCGACTCGGACTGTTGCAATTCTGTTTCGGACTCCGAACTCTCGGCGAGAAACTTTTGCAGGCGTTCAACTGCCTTAGCCGTTCTGCCGGCCCTCAGATCAATGGCCACGGCGACTTCGATAGTCCCTCGCGACTGTCGTTCAATCTGTTCCAGTTTGCTTAATACTTCGGTGGCCTCTGGAATCCGGTCCTGTTGCAACAGTTCCTTGATGTACGCAACCAGAATCCCCGCCCGATCGGGATGGTCCGCCACGAGTTTTTGCCAGCGCTTATCCGACTCAGACTGACTGTCGACGCGGGCCAGTTGAGTCGCCAGCAGAATTTCGTCGGAAACCGTCAACGCCCCGAGTTGTTCCAGTCGGAGAAGGAGATTGACAGCTTCGCGCGATTGCTGCCGTCCGCTGCGCTGCGACATCAGGCGAACCTTGGCTCGAATGTCCGCTGGCTGGACGTTCTCGACTTTGAGGTTCTCGTCCAGCAACGCGACCGCACGCAGGTACCCCTTGTAGTCTCCAGAAGCCACAATGACGGCCAATTGACGCCGAGCCCATAAACGAATCGGATCGGGGATTTTTTCAGCCGGCAGCTTGAGCAAATCTTCGACGATGGGTTGTGCCAGATCAAACTGACGTTGTCGAACATAGAATTCGACAGCCGAACGGGCCAACGCTATGTTTCCGGGAGCCTGCTGCACGGCTTTCAGATAAGATTCTTTTGCCAATTCAAACTGCCCGGTTACTTCGTACGCGACAGCCAATGCGGCCGACAGATTATTTGCGGGCACCTTCTTCTGCATTTCCGCGATTTGGGCCTTGGCGTCGTCCATTCGATCAGCGGTGACCAGGTAGCGAATCCAACCCAGCCAGGACAACGGGTTCGCCGGGTCCGACTCGACCGCTTTCCGGTGGGACGATTCGGCCGCCCCCGCGTTGCCCGCTTCCGACTCGACGGCAGCCAACCAGCGTTGAACGTTGGGATTCTCCGGATCCCGTTCCGAGGCGGTTCGGGCGTACTGTAACGCCCGTGGCTGGTTCCCCAGACGATACGCGACTTCGGATGCGAGGTGCGACATCCGGGCCGAGAGCGGGAGCTCCGACCGTTCTTCAAACTCGCGCAAGACGCGGTCCGCAGTTTCGAATTGACTGGTACCTGCCAGCAATGCCGCATAGCTGGCCACACTCTGTGGGTCGGCCATACCCAAATCAAAGGCTTTTGCGAAACTTGCCAACGCCTTCGGAATGTCCCGCTTCATCAATGCCACACGTGCCCGCAACTGCCAGGCTTGCCCCCAACTGGGGCGCAGCTTCACGCAGGAATCGAGCAACTGTTCGGCCTCGTCAATTTGATCTCGTTCCCCTTTGGCAACGCGAAGCACAAGACTGGCCGCCTGGCCGTACCGCCAGTACGGCCCTTCTTCACCCTCAAATTTCTTCAGTCGCATGACCGCGGCGTTCAACGCCACTGCATCCTCGGCGGCAATCGCCGCAGTAACCACGCGAAACAGATCCGTCAGATCCTCAGAACTCTCCGCAGCAACTCGCTCGTAAACCCGTAGCGCATCCGCCGGCTGACCGATAGCCAGATAAATCGAGCCAATCCGTCTGAGCAGACTGGACCGTTCAGGCACCGCCAAGTCGTCCGCATCCTTCACGAGTTGTGCAATCCGGGGCACGGCTTCATCGGGCGAGTCCCGCATTTGCATTCCGACACGCGCCAGGCGAATCTCCCAGCGATTGCCAAATCGCGATTCGGCCACATCCAGAAGCTGCGCTGCCGCTTTCTGATCGTCGGAACGCAGTGCAATCCGGACACGTAACATCCACAACGGAAGTTGGTCGGGCGACTGTTCGGTCGCCGCAGCAGCCACTTCAGCAGCCTGGTTCAGATCCCCCGTCAACGTCAGAAGGCGAACTCGCATTTCCACTAAAACGGGCGACTTCGGATCGATCGCCCGAGCCCGTTCGAGGGCCCGTTCGACGGCTTCCCAGCTCCGCTCTGCAGCCGGTTTCTGCATCTCGTCCCGCAACCGCAGTTCGGCGACATTTAATGCTGCCGTCACGGTCTCGTCTGCTTCCAGGTAGGCCAAAGCAGCCTCGTTTTCACCGGCTCGAACCAGGGCTTCCGCCAATTGCCGCTTCAACTGCTCATTGTCGGGGAGCCCCTGCAATGCGCGACGGTAGGCGGCCACTTCTCCTTGGGGATTACTCAACGCCTGATAACACAAGGCCAGACGCGTATTGATCTCGACCCCGAGGGGCGTTTCCGGTGCGACCTCGTCCCGCAGGTCTTCCAGCATTTCGAGCGCGTCGTGATAGTGATGCTCGGCCAGCTGGACTTCCGCCGTCAAAAGCCGAATGAGGGTATCGGGAGCTTTTTGCTTCTCGAGTTCTGCAATCTGCTTTCGAGCTGAGGCCATGTCTCCTGCTCGGAGTGCGGCAGAAACCATCGTAATGGAGAGCGTCACATCCCCGGGCAGTACTTCCAGACCGCGCGACAACCAGCGTGCAGCTTCTTCCGGATCGCCGACCGCAGTGGCCCCCAATTCCGCGAGCAACGTATAGACCCGAGCGTCCTTCTCGCCCCGATCGGCCAACTTTTTCAGCCGATCGACAATTTCGTCACGAACGAGGTACCGCTCCGTTCCTGGCGTTCTGACCAATCGAACCGCTGTCTGCAAGACGTCGATATCCGTGGGAGCGATTCCGAACGCGACGGCCGCGTCCTTGGCCGCAGCATCGGTATCGCCGACCTCAATCAGATACCGGGCTCGCGTCAGATGAGCGTGCATCAGATGCGGATTCGACAGAACCATTCTGTCTATCAATTGCCGAGCCTCATCCGGTTGATCGAAGTGAGTTCTCAACAAATTGGCCAAATGCTCGTACGCCGGAATCTTGGCCGGATCTGCGGTGATCGCAGCCCGGTATGATGCCGTCGCGTCACCAAACTGGTCGATCGCCTCCTGACAGAAGCCTCGCAAATAGTACATGCTGCCGTTGTCAGGATCCTGATCCAGAATAATCGCCAGATGATTGAGCGCGTCCTGGTATCGTCCGAATGGAGAAATCAGCAGTTCGATCAACCGCTGCCGAGTCTCCTGATGTTGCGGCAGATCCTGGCAGGCCTTTTCCAGCGCCCGGTAGGCCCGATTGTAACTACGCGGATCGTTCGCTAAATCGACCAGTAGAAGCGCCAATTCAACCGACGCGTCGGCATCGTTTGGCCGATACTTCAGATATCGCTCGAGATACTTCGAACGGCGATCGTCGTCACCATCGGCTTTCGCCCGCTCTGCCTGCTCGTGGAGTGTCACTGCCGATCTCTCGACCTGATACGAGTGCAGAAGATGTACGGCGACGGTCGAGGCCAGGACGGCAATCGTGATGCCAAGGAACAGCGAACCGTTCAATCGGCGTCGTTTGCGGGACGCACGTGTGGTGGCCTGCTGCTTGCGGGTCTGCCCCAACTGCATCGCCATCGGCGATATGAGCGATCGC
>CALJUK010000025.1 GCA_937975745.1 uncultured Planctomycetaceae bacterium
GTTGCCCGCCCGTCGCGTCGGCCGCGATGTCGTACCAGGTGAATCCGCCCGGATGCCCCATGAATTTGCCCGGCCGAAGTTGCTTCAGCGAGCACGTACCGTTCCAGGGCCCCTGGTTGTCGGTGTAGAAGACGTCTCCAACACCATTGAAACCGATTCCCCCAGGCGAGCGAATGCCACTACAGGTCGGCGTCAATTCTCCATCCGGCGTGACCCTGACGCACCAGCCCCGGTACTTGGCCTGACTGGCGCACGCACCAGTCAGACACAAAACAACCCAGATGTCGCCATTCTGATCGAATTTCGATCCGAATGCGTACTCGTGGTAGTCGCCCGAAATGCCCCAGCCGTCGGTGACGATCTCGAACCGGTCGGCCAAGTCGTCGCCATCGGTGTCTTTCAGCCGCGAGACATCGCAACGCTGTGTAACGTACAGCCAACCATCCTTCTCCGCGAGGCTGAGAACTTCGTGGAGTCCCTGCGCAAACAGATGGTATTGCTTCGCCTCGACCTTCTCTGCAAACGGGTCCGAGATCAGCCAAATCTCTCCCCGGCGAGTGGCGACCGCCATGCGGCCGTCGGGCATCATCTGAAAGGCTGTTGCTTCCAGGACGACGTCCTTCGGAGTTTCAAACCGAACGATGCGGTAATAATCGTCCTCGGTTGGAAGAGACTCTTCGGCAGCCGATACGCTGGCGGCCATCAGCAACGAGTAAATGCAAACACTCAGGGCAATCGATCGCTGCATTCGTCTGACTCTCTTGTTCGAAAGCGATAATACCGGGACGCCAGACATTCCCTGACACCATGCGGTCATTGTCCGCATGATCGCCAGACGATGCCTGAGCGACCGCGTCTCGGAGAGGTTACCACAGGAGTTCCTGTGTGATTTCAGTCTGACCGTTCTTGAACAGAAGCGGAACCAGTAATTCCTGCCGTCCGTTCAATTCCCGCACGAAGGGTGTGCCGCCCGTCACGCGAACTCGCAGGACGCCGTCGACCAGATAGCTGCCGTCCTCCTGCGACGTCAATGTCCGCCCGGCAGCCGCTCGGAAGTAGAGATTTGTCGTGGAATCCGCGGCAGATACGCTCAGCCTGCGGGTGAATGTCCCTTCATCCTTGGCCGAGGTTTGGGGCGTGAAGCGGTCTCGGACGTCTCCTCCTGGAATATCGTAGAGGAACGTCGGCTGTCCTGCCTTGTTAAGTTGATAGCCGCGGAACTGATAGCCGCGTTCTTGGGGACCGTTCGCTGGCCATGGTTCGTCTTTCGACGACAAGGGGGCAATGGGAACGGTCTCTTCGACGTCAAGAATGTGATCGCCGAGGGGCGGCTGGAAACCTTGTCCCCGGCCGGCCCAATGTGTCGAGGCGTCAATGAACTTCCCATGCCAGACTCGCTTCAGGCAGAGCTCCGTCGCATCCCAAGCCAGATTGGCCTTCTCCGGATAGCCGACCGCGATCCCTCGAGGTGAAAGACCGTCGAGGAAGTTACGGTAGATCAACGGCCGGTCGGTCGGCTTCAACTCGATGGCGGCGAACAACATGCCATCGGGGATTCCCGCCTTCGGCCCATCCGAAAGATACGTCCAGATGGCTTCGATCTGTTGCGTCGGATCGCCGTGGTAGATGTCTCGCACGATCGCCTGACCGTTGGGGAAGCCGGTCGGCATCCGGGTCCCCGGGCGATATTCGGGCGGGTTGTAGAGATAGCGCAAAAACCAGTCCTCGCGGAGTCGCCGGGTCATCGTCTGCAAATCGATCGCCTGAATCCCCGTCGCGCGAATCTTGCCGAAGGTGTGACATTTCACACAAGCGAGTGCCTGGTCTCCGACGAGCTCTCGACCGGCCGATTTGACGCGGACATCGGGTTCGTCAAATTGTGGGATTGTCGCTTCCGTCCGACGATCGACGGATACAAACGCGGACGCCAGTTCGCCGACGTTGCTCTTTCCGAACTTGGGCATCCGAGTCCGCATGTAAGGGCGGTCGTTCGCACCATCGGCCAAGACTTGTGCCAGCCAGGCGTCGTTCAGCTTGTCACCGACTCCGTCGAGCGGTGGCGGAATGCGCCCTTCGTCCCCCATCTCGGGAATTGACGTGCGAAACAGGCCGTTTCGGTCATTCTCGGGTCCGCCAACTTCCCCACGTCGATGACACGCATAGCAGTTCAATGCGACCATCCGGTCATGAATCTCACCGGCAGGCTTCTTCTCATGCGTCGTCTTCGCCGCCAAACCCTCCGCGAGCGCTGTCTCCAGCGAGACACGTTGCACGGGTGAGAGTGTGAAATTCGGAATGGGCGGCCGAGTTGTGCCGACAGACGACGGCCCGTTGGCGAGACAGCCCCCCTTGGTCTTCAGCTCGGCCAAGGGTTTGAACTTCGGCTGTGATGCAACGGCTTGACCGTCTCTTTTGAGTTGATGGCAGCTGGCGCAACCGAGAGTGGCAAAGAGTTGCCGGCCGGTTTCAATCAATCTCGGATCGGGAGTGAACCGCACAACATCCTGATCTTCATCGGTGGGTTGCGGGTTCCCTTCGGGCGTCATCCACAACTGCATCGACAGATCCTGCCGCGCAATTCCTGGGCCTTCATACTCCAACGTGAGTGACTCTTGCCCCCCCTGCTCGAAGTAATCGATCCGAACGGGGTGGATTCCCGCTTCGAGTTCAATCCGTCCGGTTACGGTTGTGTGGGGATGGATCCCGTCGGCATCGACAGCCACGTTCCCATTAATCAACAGTCGACTGCCGTCATCCGAACCAAGGTAGAACCGATATCGCCCTGCTTCTACGATTCTCAGAAAGCCCTCGAATCGCATTCCGAAGTGATCGTTTCGACCGGCGACCGATAAATCGAGCCCGGCGGACTCTCCCTGCGAGATCGGTTCGAGTGTGTCGAAGTTCGGCAGCATGCTCCAGGTCCCCTCGTAGACCTTGTACCGCAAGTTGGGCGGATAACGTCGGCCACCCAGTCGACCCAGCAAGTAGCTCGCCACGTCACGTGCCTGCTGATCATCCAGGTGCATGGCCGGCATGCGACCTGACGGACGTGCCTGATGTGGATCTTTCAGAAACGCCACGAGACCTGGAAGACTGTATTTGGCAGCCATGTCAGGCAGTGGAACCGTTGTTGCGGACCGAACAACCTGACCATCCCGCGGAGCATGACAGACGGCGCAGCCCACTTCGTGGAAGAGGGCCTGGCCGCGGTCGGCGCTCGCCTGGTCGGACAACTGCTCCGTCAGTCCTCCGGGGGCAAATAGAAAGCTGACGACCGCTTTGACGGCCGCATCGCGATCTTCGTCGGACCAACCTTCGAACAAACCGGGCATCGTTGTTCCGGGCTTCACATGATGTGGGGCAGCAATAAATGCATAGGCCCACTCCGGCCGGATTCGACGGCTGACATCATCTAGAATTGGGGCCCGCTTCGTTCGGAGATCCGCCTGCGCTTCCTGTGAGGCTGCGTGACAATGGACGCAGCCCAATTCGCCCACCAGGAGTCTCCCCCCGGCGAGGTGGTCGCTGGCAAAGTCGCCGTAGAAGCGTTCGAATCCGGGCACGACTGGTCGACGCGATTCCTGATCCGCATCGCGTGGAACAACCCAGATGTTGCGGTAGCGGACAGGATTTCCATGATTCTGCAAATAGATGGGGCCTGGCTCTGGGGATTCGGGAACCGGGGCCGCCCGAGTGATGTGCGGAAGGGGGACATCCGGTTGGACGACGACACCATTGAGCCTGACGGTCAGGCGGGCGTCGGCTGTCTTGTTGCCGGCTTTGTCCCAGCGAGCCGCGGTAAACTCAGCATCGTACGTTTGCCAAGTCAGAGGCGGAAAGCACATGTTCAAATCGGGATCGCGAATTTCGTAGATGCCGCCGGTCTCGTTGTTCTTTCCTTCGAGCCCGAACGAGTCGAGCATCTGCGTTTCGTAGCGCCCCTGATAGTAGATGCCGCTGTTTCCTCGCGCTTGACCGCGTGCCTCCGGCATGAACGGGAGACGAAACTCAATGTGCAGCGAGAAGTCGCGAAACTGATCGAGACTGGTGGCCCCTTCCTGCAGGAGGCCGTCGTCAGTCATCCGGGCATCCGATTTCCAGTGCTTCTCGAATGTTTCGCGTGTCCCGTCGAACAGCACGATGGCAGCGTCCGGCGGACGTTGCCCCAAGGTTGGACTTCTCCGCTCGGTCTTTTTCAAACCGAAGTCGTCAATGAGTCCCTTCAGGCTCTCGCTGGTCTCAGTCGAAAGCTGCCGATTCTTGCCGTCGTGCTTCGCGTCCGGAAGCCCACCGCGATAAAGAGCCACCTGAAATTCGTCTTTGCCCAACGCGACCACCTGCATGGCGAGCGACTCGCTGATGTATTCCCCCTGCAGTTCGTAGGCGCGGTCGGCCGCGGCTTCTTGCGGCGTGGCATACACTTTCGGAGGTCGGTCGGCAGCGTGTAACTGACTGGCAATCAGTGATCCGAACAAGATCGACAACAGCGAAAAAAGAGCGGTCATCAGCGGGCTTTCGATGCGAATCTGTGGAGTCAGTGAATCCGGAACGCTGAGTCAGCGAATGCTGCACTCGATCGGCTGGGAGACATGTGCAGCAATCCACAGAACTTCTCGTGTGGTTGACGGTCCACGGACGAAGGACGCCGACCTGTCTGTCATCGAAATGGGGCGTTTAGAATAGCAGACGAATCCGCGTCTGGCGAACAGATTGCGTCTGCAGCGCAGGAGGCCATCGGCATGTGTGAGGCGATCAACTCAGCAACTCGTGGATTGGCCCGTGCGAGGGATCAGCCAGAGGGAGTTGGCGACCATCGATATTGAATGACGACAACGAATCCAGTCCGACCGCCGACAGATACGTGTGGAAGAGATGGCCGTGGTCGACTTCCCGATCAATTACCGCCATTCCCTAATCGCTTGTCTTGACCATGACGGCGGCGGGTTCAACATTCCCGGCACCGAAGCAGACTGACCATGAAGATCCCCAGTGGTCCCGTCCATACCGCACATTGATCTTTGGCGTGCGTCCGAACTCAGACATGACGACGACCAACGTGGATTCGAGAAGTCCTCGCTGGTGGAGATCGCCAATCAGACAGGAAAACGGCGTGTCAAATTCGCCCAGTTGTTCAAGGTGAAAGTTGAAGTTCTCGTTGTGTGTGTCGTAGTTTGTGTGCGAAATCTGAACGAACGGGACATCATTCTCAAGCAGCCGCCGCGCCATCAGGCAGTGTTGGCCGAATTCATGTTTGCCGTAGCGTTCGTGATCGGCGGCGGGTTCCAGAGTGACATCGAAGACATCTCGTTTTTCCATGAGAGCCAAGGCTTGCTCGTAGCTTTGCGTATAGACGTCCGTCTCGGCTGTGCGACGCTGCGTCAGGAATCGCTCGTTGGCACGACGGCGGAAATCCTGCCGCGATTGGTCACGCTCCGGAGACAAGCCATCAGGTCGAGTCGAATTGGCAGGCGGTTTTCCATCGACACCGACGCTGCCATACTTTGGTCCAAGGTAAGCGGCATCGTTACCACGCCCTCCACCCGGCACCCGAATATAGCCGGGCAGCGGATTGTCGGGGCGTTCGAGTGCCCGCGCACAGACGGCTCCCAGATGGGGGTAGTCGACGCCGGGCATCTGATTCCGCCCGTGTTCCATCTGGTACTTGCCTTTGCCGTGATCGCTATTCTTTGTATTGAGGCTACGGACAATCGACAGTTTGTCCATGTGCTGCGCGGTTTTGGGGAGGAGTTCGCAGATGTGAATACCCGGAACTGCCGTCGGTATGGCCCGGAACGGTCCCCCCGTCTCGGTCATGGGTTTCGGGTCCCAGGTTTCGAGCTGGCTGACTCCGCCGGCAAGAAACACAACCAGAACCCGTTTGTTGTTCTTGGTGAGCTCCCCCGCCAGGCTTTCTTGGCCCAATACTCCGAGGCCAGCGAGACCCCCGCCTAAGATGCCGAGAAAGCTGCGCCGAGCCAACAGGTGCGAGTCACTACCGCAAATGCCGGGACGTTTCATGTTGGACATCTCCTCGGAGACCAGACAGCAGGGCGACTGGCTGTCCGGTCAGTGATTGAAGCGGAACTCGGCGGACGAGAGGAGACCCCAGCTCAAGTCCTGAATCGCTGCCGCCCTGTCCGACGCATGGGCCTCCAGATACCGGTGCACGTCGGCTGTTTCTTCTGCATGCGGCGGACGAGAAAGAATGGCCAGGTACAACTCGTCGGCCAGCTTCCCGCTGTCTTCCAACTTTAACGGGCGTGCGGTCAGGTCGCCGGCCCCCGGTTGCAGCCAGGAGCGAACACTTCTTCCATTCGCAACATACAACGATTGTTCTGCGGTGGCAAAGAAATCGTGCTGAGGCTGGCCCGCGTCGGCCGCATACATTTTCGCATAGGCTGTGTAAATTCCGTCGACGGCCTTCTCCGTTTCAGCCAGAATTGTCGCCTCGCGCTTTGCGAGAATCTGCGGATTGGCCGCATCCTGTTCCGATAATGGCTGCTCTTTATTCAACTTGGATTCGGCCGCCGCACGATGCCGCGCGTACTGTCCGGTCGCGATCAGTGTGCTGCGGCAAAACTGTTCCGGAGTCAACTGCACCAGACCCGCTACGTTGCCCCGAGCCGACGATTGCTGGATCAATGCCTCTGTCGTCGCAGCCAGGGCTGCACTAGATTCCGTCATCGCGGCCGTCGCGTCTGCGATAGACTTTTGCAGCTTGTCCTGCTGCTGATTGAGTGTGGCCAACTGCTGTGTTGCCTCGTTGACCTGATCGGTCGCAACCTTCATCGCTGCGGTCCCGTCGGCTACGGCCCTTTCTTCTACCGTCACTGCCGCTGTGGCCGCGGCGACCTGCGACTCCACTCGCTGCCGACTCTGATCAAGCAACGTCAGTGCCTCGCCGAGTGACTTCTCATCCTTGAGTGATTCTTGAACGGCCTGAATCCTTTGGATTGCCTCAGCCAACTGCGTCTGAGGTTCTTGGGCCTTCGCGAGCGTTTCGCGGGCCGCTCTCAACTTCTGCTGGAGTTCGGCAACAGACTTCTTGGCTTCGACGACGGCAGCCTGTCGTGTGTCGAGTTCGGTCATCACTGCTGGGATCGCCGACTTCACCGACGCCAGTTGCTGCTGAGCGGACTGAATTGCAGTCTGATGCGCCGCAATTTTTTGCTCCGTCGTTCCATACTCGACCAGCGTCTGCAACAAATCGGAATCACGTCGCGCGGCACTGGCCTGCGCACGGAACATCTTCCCTCGGTCGCGAATTCCATAGAATTCTGCGCGGAGAGTCCGAACCGTCTCGGTCAGTGGCTTGCGAGTGTTGATGGCCTGTTCCAACGCAGCCGTCGCGGCGTCAAACTTCTGGCTGGCGGCCTGCAGTGCATCCTGCTCGGGTTTGAGTGCTTTCTTCAGCTTCTCGATCTCACCAGCGATCGCGGCTGCCTTATCCTGAAGAGTCTTCTGTGAAGAGGCGAACTCCATCGGGGCGCCGAAAACCGCAGCAGCTGCAGCGATCTGAGCACTCGCCTCGCTAAACACCGCCAGTTTGCTTTCCTGTTTGGACAGCGCTGCTTGACGGGCGGCCACCTTCTCCGCGGCGGCGTCACGTTCTTTGAGTGCCTGTTCGGCCTGCTTGGTGGCTGTTGTCTCAGCTGTCCGAGCTGGCTTCTCGGCCACGATCGCCGCATCCAACTTCTCTAGGGCCATGTCGGCTTCGGAGTCAGCAGCCGAGGCTTGTGTGGCCAGTTTTTCGGCCCGCTCTTCCGCTGCAGCATTTCGCTTCGCCGCGTCGGCAATCGACGCTTTCAGGGGTGGCAACTGGTAACTGCGCTGATAGACATTCGAGAGCGCAATCTCTCTCAACAGCGGTTTGTCGGCAATGGCGCGAGCGATAAGTTCGAGCACCTCCGGATGCGTGGTTGGGTTACCGGAATGATGCAGGTCTACTGGATGCACCAGACCACGACCGAACATGTGAGCCCACAGCCGGTTTGCGATGTTCCGCCGAAACGCGTCGGTCGGATTCGCCTGAATGGCCTCCGCCAGTTTCTGTACTCGGCTGACTTTGGGAATGGGGCGGATGTTCTTGGCTGGTTCCTGCACGTACTGCTCACCGGGTTTCAGCGAGACTTCTGCCAGCTCGCTCCCACCGGGAATTCGCGGTCCCGTCATGGATTCACGATCGGTGAAGACGGATTTAAAGTCCGATTCGCCAG
>CALJUK010000026.1 GCA_937975745.1 uncultured Planctomycetaceae bacterium
TGGGCTGGTTCTCGCAGTTTTTCCTCCCGACGTCCGGCGACGACGACGGCGGCACCGTCGGCTGCCAAGGCCTGGGCGACACCCCGACCAATTCCCGTTCCACCACCCACGATTAACACGTTCTTACCGCTCAGTGACATCTTGAGTTCGTCCTTCCCGGAAGCAAGTTGCAACATGCTGACTGTGATGTCAGCCGGTATTCCATTGCAGGGTGTTCACAAGCGACTTCTCAGCTTGTCCAGCCATCGATCGTTGCCGCAGAGTGAAGTCCTACAGAGTGCGTGCTATCATAGCCAACTTCATGCGAAAGAGGCAGCGTGCGGACATCACCGTTTTGCCCGATTGTCTCGACACACCGACATCCATTGTTGGAAATCGAACCACCCATGTCATCCACCCCCCCGCCCCCGTTCGAGTCGATCAGAACGTTGCAAAACCATTTGGCGAGCGGTGAGCTGACGGCCCGAGGACTGCTGGAACGCTGTCTGCAGACGATCGACGCACGCGACAGCGAAATCCACGCCTGGGTCCACGTCGATCGAGATGGAGCCATTGAGCAGGCCGACATGTTGGATCGGGAACGCCGCGACGGTCACGTCTGTGGTCTGCTGCACGGGATACCGGTCGGGATCAAAGACATTATCGATGTGGCCGGCCTGCCCACCCGGGGCGGATGTCCCTCGGGTCGCGATCAGCCGGTTCTGGAAGATGCCTGCGTGACCGCGAGGTTGCGTGAAGCAGGTGCCATCATTCTGGGGAAGACGGTCACGACGCAGTACGCCGGTTTCGATCCGCCCGTGACACGTAACCCGCATGCACTCGATCGAACGCCTGGGGGAAGTTCCAGTGGATCGGCAGCTGCCGTCGCCGCCGGGATGTGTCCAATCGCGATCGGTTCGCAGACCGGAGGCTCGATCACCCGGCCGGCGTCGTTCTGTGGCGTGGCCGGCTGCAAGCCGTCGATGGGACGGGTCAGCCGCCGGGGGGTGATTCCCCTGGCTGACAGCCTGGATCACGTCGGTCCGATGGCCGGACATGTCGACGATCTGGCAATCGTCCTGGATGTGATCTGCGGCCCAGACGCTTCGACGCGGTCCACTTTGGCGACACGGATCAGTTCGCAACAGACGGCGATAGCCGGTCGGACGTTTCAGTGGGGACTTCTCGGTGGACCGTTTTTGGACTGGGCCGAACCCGTGATGCAGGCGGCACTGCATCGGTCGATCGAGCGGATGGCAGGCGATCCCGGCAATGGATCACGCGCCGAACTGAACTCGATCGATTGGCCGACCGAGGGAGAAACACTTTGGGACATTCACTACGACATCATGGCGTACGAGACAGGCGCTGTTCATGGTGAGGAATTCGATCGGCAGCCCGAGGCCTTCCTGCCGAAGTTCACGAGCCTGATCGAACACGGCCGCACGGTGTCACCGTCACGTTACGCTGAGGCTCGGAATCATCAGGAAACGTTTCGGACCATTGCGACAGCGATGTTTGAATCGGCCGAAGTCCTGGTCTGTGCGGGTGCACTTGGGCCAGCACCCGATGCGGGGACGACTGGCAACCCGTCGTTCAATTCGCCCTGGAGCTATCTCGGCTGGCCGACCGTTTCATTCCCGATTGATCGCGACGAGAACGGCCTTCCGCTGGCGATTCAACTGGTCGGACCGCCGAACGGGGAAGAGATGGTGTTTCGCCTGGCCCGGGCGTGCGAGCGAAACCTCCGGCGTTAACGTCGAGTTTCGATTCATATTTCCGCGTGGTCTGTGTCAGATGATCTGGTGGATTGGTTCGGCACCTTCGACGCCGACCAGTTTCTGGTCGAGTCCATCGTAGAAGTACGTCAGCCGCTCGGGATCCAGGCCAAGCTGTGTCAAGATTGTCGCGTGCAGGTTCTTCACGTGAAAGCGGTCGTCGACGGCTCGGCTACCTAGTTCGTCGGTGGCCCCAATGCTCATTCCGCCACGAATTCCGCCGCCAGCCATCCACATGGTGAAGCCATACGCGTTATGGTCTCGGCCGGTGCTCCCGTCGGCGTACTCGGCTGTTGGTTGTCGCCCGAACTCCCCACCCCAGACGATCAGCGTTTCGTCGAGTAGCCCCCGTTCTTTGAGATCGTTAATCAGTGCGGCGATGGGTTGGTCGGTTTCGCCGGCGTGGAGGGAGTGGTTCAACACGAGGTCGCCGTGAGCATCCCAGTTGTCGTCGTTGTGGTTTCCACCCGAATAAATTTGGATGAAGCGAACACCCCGTTCGACAAGCCGACGTGCCAGCAAACACTGACGGCCAAAAACCTGCGTGCGGCGGCTGTGTAGGCCGTAGGCCTTTTGCGTGGCTTCGGTTTCCTGCTCGATGGCGACGGCCTCGGGTGCATGTTGCTGCATCCGGTATGCCAATTCGTAACTGGCAATGCGAGCCGCCAGATTGCTGTTTTCGATGCGTGGCCGCTGATGTCGTTCGTTGAAAGTCCTGAGCGTGTCGAGCATGTCTCGCTGGAGTTCGCCGCTGATTCCATCGGGTCGATTGAGATTCAGAATCGGCTCTCCCTCGGCCCGAAGACCGGTCGCCTGGTAGGTCGCCGGCATATAGCCGCTGCTCCAGTTCTTCGCCCCGCTGATGGGGCCGCCCCGCGGATCGAGCATCAGGACAAAGCCGGGCAGATCTTCGCTCACTGTGCCGAGTCCGTAATTGACCCACGAACCGAGGCAGGGATGTCCGCTGAGAATGCTCCCCGTATTCATCTGCAGCATGGCTGAGCCATGAATAGGCGAGTCGGCCGTCATCGACTTGATAAACGCGATGTCGTCGACGCAGCCGCTCAGGTGGGGGAACAGGTCGGAGACCCATTGGCCCGATTCACCATATTGTTGGAACTTCCAACGCGGTTCGATAATCGTGCCGCTGTTTTTGTGTCCGCCGCGGCCAAACGTTTTCACGGCGACGGTTTTGCCGTTCATGCCGATCATCTCGGGCTTGTAATCGAACGTGTCGATGTGGCTGGGGCCGCCGTACATGTAAAGGAAAATGACGGACTTGGCTTTGGGGGTGAAGTGTGGATCCTTCTTCGCCAGCGGATTGACGAACGGGCTGGCTCCGTCGGCCGCTTGTGTTTGCTGCTGCAGGAAGCCGTCCTCACCCAACATGGCCGACAGCGCCACTGCTCCAAAGCCGGCACCCGATTCCCAGATAAACTGTCGCAGGGTGCGACCGCA
>CALJUK010000027.1 GCA_937975745.1 uncultured Planctomycetaceae bacterium
CCGCTCGAATTGGTAAGGTGCGGGCCTGTTTTGCATGGGGGGCGATGCCGGGCAAGCAGATGGCGATCGACGCGGACCTGAATGCCGGCCTGATCACGGCGGATCAGGCAAAGGCCCGTCGGGAAGAGGTTGCCCAGCAGGCCGACTTCTACGGAGCCATGGACGGTGCCAGTAAGTTCGTTCGGGGAGACTCGATTGCCGGCATTGTGATCACTCTGATCAATATTGTCGGCGGTCTGTATGTCGGGAAAGTCGTTCACGGCATGGACTGGACGACGGCCGGTGAAGTCTTCACAAAGTTAACCATTGGCGACGGTCTGGTTTCGCAGATTCCGGCGTTTCTGGTGTCGTTGGCAGCCGGCCTGATCGTCACCCGATCGTCGGGGTCGAGTAACCTTCCTCGCGACGTGGTGGGGCAGTTATTCCACCATTCCGAAGCCATGTTTCTGGCGGCGGCGTTCATGCTGGCCTTGTCGTTTACTGGTCTGCCCGCCCTGCCGCTGTTGGCGTTGTCAGCGGGTTGCGGCGTGGTGGGTATCGCACTGCAACGAAAGCGTCGGGCAGTCAGGTCCGCGAAGAAGGACGAGGAACAGCAGCAACAGACCAAGCCAACCGCTGAACCGGCGCCGGAAGACAAACTGCTGGTTGATCCGCTCGAGTTAGAACTGGGTGTCGGGCTCATCCGTCTGGCGGACCCGGCCTCGGGGGGAGACCTGCTTGAACGGGTCACGCGCATTCGACATCGCTTCGCGCAGGAATTGGGCATCATCATGCCGAAGGTTCGCCTGCGGGATAACATCCGCCTGAACCAGCGGGAATATCAGATCAAAATTCGCGATGTGGCGGTTGCCTGGGGCAGCGTACAGTCGGGTGGTCTGCTGGCAATCGATACCGGCATGACGACGGGCGAGGTTCCTGGAATTTCCACTACGGAGCCGGCATTCGGACGGCCTGCGCGGTGGATCGAGCCCAGCCAGAAAGAACGGGCCGAGCTGCTCGGCTTCAGCGTGGTCGAACCTTCCGCCGTCATCATTACGCATCTGACAGAAGTTGTTCGCGAACACAGTGCCGAGTTGCTGACGCGCGAGCATGTTCATGAGTTGTTGGAGAACCTGAAGGAGCGGGCGCCGCGGATTGTCGAGGAACTCGTTCCCGATGTCCTGCGGCCGGCACAAGTCCACCAGGTGTTGAAGAACCTGCTCCGCGAGCGAGTGCCGGTTCGCGATCTCGAAGTCATTCTGCAGACCCTCGGGGACTATGCCGACCGGACAAAGGACCTCGGCATTCTGACCGAGTACGTCCGCAACGCGCTGGCCCCCTCAATCTGCCAGCAGTACCGCGACACTCACCGGGTCATTCGTGTGATTACTCTGGACCCGGCATTGGAAGACATTCTGGCTGGCGGGCTCGAATACAGCGAGCGGGGCTTGCTGGTGAAACTTTCGCCTCAGGTGGCCGAGGCCACCACGCGGGCTGTGGCCCATCGGCTGGAAAAATTGGTTGCGGCTGGTCATCCGCCGATTGTGTTGTGCAGTCCGCAGGTGCGTGCCGGTTTGAAGCAGATTACAAGTTCGTCCATTCCTCGCCTGACTGTCCTGAGTTTGAACGAGATTACCCGAGATACCGAGGTCGAATCGCTGGGCCAGGTTGACGCGAATGCATTGACCGCGACAGCCGGTACCGCAGCGTGAAATCACGAGACATTTTTCTGCAAGGAAACGGATTCATGGCCGATGTCCGCACATTTCGAGCAGCCAGTATGCAGGAGGCCCTCGACCTCGTCCGCGAGGAGATGGGCTCGGACGCGGTCATTCTCCATACACGACATGTGGAAGGCCGGCGGAGGTTGCCGTTCCTCAAGCCCCGCGAAGAAGTCGAAATTACGGCGGGGCTGGGTGTGAATGTCCGACCCTTGCAGCAGCGCTCCTCCGGCAGACAACGGACCGAGACAACCCACACGGCCGAGTTGGCCCCGAACGCATTCCGCCAACACAATGCCAACCTGCCTCGACCGCAGCGACAGCCCAACTCCGGCGATCCTTTGGGCCTCATCACGGTAGCCAATACTCGGCCGGCCAGCAGCAATGCAATGCCGAGTTACAAGTCGTCTGTTGCCCAAAAGCCGACGACGGCTCAACCGGAACGGAACGGACAGTCGTCCGGACCCAACGGGTGGCAGCGTTCGACGGCAACAACGCCGCGGACGTCACAGCCCGCTGCCTCGCCAGCGACAAACGGCCCGCTGGTCGTTTCCGGCCGCGTGAGTCCGGAAGTCTCGGTGCAGGAGTTCGCCCGCAAGCTCGATTCGATTCAGGAGATGATCCACAAGTTGGGCCAGACTCGCACTGCGAAGGCAGATGAGATTCCACAGGAACTGTTCCAGTTGTATACGGACCTGCTGGACGCCGAGCTGGATGACGAAGAAGCCCGCGATTTGATCTCGCGTGTGAAACAGGAGGCCGATCCGGCAACCCTGGCCAATGCCGCCGCGACACGTGCTCTACTGGCGGCCATTGTCGAATCACACGTTCGTGCTGCTCCGCCCATTTCGGTTCGCAACGGCAAACGGCATGTGGTGGCCTTGGTCGGCCCAACGGGCGTTGGTAAGACGACCACGATTGCCAAGCTGGCCGCCAACTTCCGCCTCAGAGAAGGCGTGCGGATGGGTCTGGTTACTGTCGACACCTACCGAATTGCAGCCGTCGAACAACTGCGAACCTATGCGGAAATCATCGATCTTCCCATGAAGGTCGTCACCAGTCCGCTCGAAATGCGACGCGCTCTGGACGAGTTGTCGGGCCTCGATCTGGTGCTGATCGATACGGCCGGCCGCAGTCCGCGCGACGAACTGAAGATTCAAGAACTGAAATCGTTACTCGCCGAAGCCCAAGTAGACGAAGTCCAACTGGTCATGAGCCTGACAGCCAGCTTAAAGAGTCTACAGGCGACGGCTCAGAAATTTGCGGCAGCCGGCACGACATCGATGATTCTGACCAAGCTGGATGAGGCGGCCGGTGCCGGGGCATTGTTCTCGGCTGCTCGCCGCGTCCCGTTGCCGATCAGCTACCTGACCACCGGACAGGACGTTCCGGAAGATATCGAACCAGCGAATGCCCGCCGAATCACCCGCCTGATTTTGGGTGAAGACAAGCTGTTCCATTAGAAGCGGTTCCAAAACCTCTGTGTGCTTCGTCTTCGTCCTGTGAATGCTGGCC
>CALJUK010000028.1 GCA_937975745.1 uncultured Planctomycetaceae bacterium
ATTGATCGAGATGGCGACGTCTGTCGGCGTCAGGCGTGTGGTGCTCATCGGTCATGGATCGTATTACAAAACGGACAACTCGTATCTGCTTGACGCCGCCCGGCGATATCCGCAGCGTTTTCGGGTGGTCGCCATTATCGACGACACAGCCGCCCATCCCGACAAATTGATGCGGGAACTTCTCCCGCAGCGGGTGACCGGTTTCCGCATTAGTCCGGGGGTCCGCGGTAAAGATGCCTGGCTGTCCGGTCCGGGGATGGCTTCGATGTGGAAGACTGCCGCCGATACCGGACAATCGATGTGCTGCCTGATCAACCCGGACGACATCCCGGGCGTGGCCCGGATGTGTGTGAAGTATCCGGAGACGCCGGTGGTGATTGACCATTTCGCCCGCGTGGGAGTTTCCGGCAAGATCATCGACAGCGAGCTCGACATGCTTCTTAGTCTGGCGAAGTATCCGCGGGTGCGGGTGAAACTGTCGGCGTATTATGCCCTTGGTAAGAAGCAACCACCTTACACGGACCTCATCCCGATGATTCGCAAGGTGGTTGATGCGTTTGGTCCGGAACGGTTGATGTGGGCCAGTGACGCTCCTTACCAGGTCGTTCCGCCGCATACCTACAAAGCTTCGTTGGAACTGGCCCGCGACCACCTGACGTTCCTGAACGCAACCGAACGTGACTGCATCCTGCGGAAGACAGCCGAGAAAACATTCTACTTTGATGCCTGAAAACGGCCTTGTGATGCCTGAGAACGGCCGAAGGTTGCCAACAAGGAGAATTCATGAGTCAGCCAAGTAGTCGATTCACTCGCCGTACGTTCTTGAAGACCTCTGCCACGGGAGTCGTGGCAGCCAGTTTTTCCGTCCGACTGCCAGGCCGGTGCACGGCAGCGGAGGTCTCGCCGAACGATAAGATCAATACCGCTCACATCGGTGTGGGTGGGATGGGGGGCGCGGACTTGCGTTCGATCTCGGCCCATCCGCAGGTCAATGTTTTCGCGCTGTGCGATGTCGATTCGACTCGATTGGGCGAAGCGGGCGAGAAACATCCGAACGCCAGCCGTTTTACCGACTTTCGCCAAATGCTCGAAAAGCTCGGCGACAAGATCGATGCGGTCATTGTCTCGACGCCGGATCACACGCATGCCCCCGCAGCCATGACGGCGTTACAGCTGGGCAAGCCGGTTTACTGCCAGAAGCCATTGACGCACGAGGTCTACGAGGCGCGTCGTCTGCGCGAAGTGGCGACCGAAAAGGGGCTGGTCACCCAGATGGGCATTCAAGTTCATGCCAGCAACCAATACCGGACCGCGACCGAAATCATCCAGGCCGGCGCCATCGGCCCGGTCAGCGAGGTTCACGCCTGGTCGAACAAGAACTGGGGTTACGACGGCGGACCGTTCACGGAAACGGACCCCGTCCCCGAGACGTTGAATTGGAACGCCTGGCTGGGGACGGCTGCCGAACGCCCATTCAAGGCCAAGGTCTATCATCCGGGCCAATGGCGAAAGTTGATCGATTTTGGAACCGGCACTCTGGGCGACATGGGGGTGCACATCTTCGACACACCCTATCGCGCCCTCGAACTGACGGCTCCGAACTGGTCCAGGACGACTTGCCGCCCTCCCACCGGTCTCGGACATCCGGAACAGAACATGGTCGAGTATGAATTCCCCGGGACAAAGCACACAGCCAGAACACTCCGCTGGGTCTGGTATGATGGGATGCTGGCTCCGCCCAAGGAACTGCAAACGGGCCTGCCCGCAGACTTCCAACTCCCCGGTCAGGGAGCCCTGTTCGTTGGCGAGAAGGGAACCTGCCTGCTGCCTCACGTTGGCATGCCCCAACTTTTCCCGGAGAAGGACTTTGCCGACTATAAATTCCCGGAGCTTCCCCCGCTGAACCACTACGCCCAGTTTGTCGACGCCTGCTTGGGCAAGACCAAGACGAGCGCGCACTTCGGCTATGCGGGCCAGTTGACCGAAGCGCTATTGTTGGGCGTTGTTGGCAATCGCTTTCCAGGCGAGACGCTTAAGTGGGATGCGGCCGGCATGCGGGTGACCAATCTGCCCGAGGCCAACAAATTGCTGCGACGCGACTACCGGCACGGGTTCGAGGTGGAAGGCCTCAGCGACACGTAAGGGCACTTCAACACTCTGCCATAGCGTGTCCTGTCCTGACGCGAAATTGACACGCACATTGCCACGTTGCGATTTCAACCGGCAGCGAGGGCTTCCTGCCAACTCGTGAACGCGCGAGACCGGCCCGTTCTGCGCGGTCCGTCGTCGGTGCTGGCTGCGGCGCCCGGCCGGCAACGTCTCGTTGCGGGCAAACGCCAGCCCGTCCGACAAAGCGGCTGCGGAACGGTTGCCCCGGTGATGGCAGCTCTTCTCTGAAACGATGAAATCAGCTGCGGTGTCGGGCGGAAAAATGCGAGGCGGTTTCCATCGCGAAGACACTCGCAACGAACGAATCTGTCCTGCATTGTGGACGTCTGCGGACGTCCGAGCGCACGCTTTGTGGGCTCCGCGGTTGCAGCAGTGATCGCGGGATGCGACAACTGATCGAACAAGACGTGCATACGCCGACAGGCAACAACAGGAGATGACGGACGATGAACGGAGCAGAAACGACTCTGGACTCTGCCGTTGGACGACAACCAAGGCCGCCCGCCGGCATTGTCGACGCCCTACGACGTCCAGCGTCCCGGATTTCACTGCTGGTCATAGTGGCGGGTTTCCTGACGCTCATTTCGGGAACAACTCAAACGACCTTTGGTCAGTCGAACGAAAAACGCTGCCTGGCGATGGAGCTGTACGTCCAGCGCGGGGAGGCGAACTCGGACCAGGTTGAGTCATGGATACGGACGTACACACAAGAGACCGCTGGCTATCGACTCCGCGTGTACGAGCTCGCCGACGAGGCTGCCGTCAAGCGGCATCAGCAAATTTGCAGCCACTTCAAAGTCGCCAACGACTCCGTCCCCCTGGTCTACGGTTGCAATCAGATCATCGTGAAACCGACCAGCGAATTCGGCCTTATTGCCGAGTTAAAAGATATCTTCCGGTTGAAGGTCTATACGCGTTCTGGATGTCCCCACTGCAGCGATGCCAAGCGGGAACTTCCCGCTCTGACCCGAAAGTCTCCCGGCCTGATCGTCGAATATGCGGACGTGGTGCAGGATCGATCTGAGTTAAGCGAGTTGCAGAGCATTGCCAAACGGCTCAAGGTCCCGGTAGCCAACGTACCGGCCTGCTACTTCTGCAACGAGATGACCATTGGCTGGACCAGCGGTGGTTCCCAGGGACAGCGGATTGAGGCAACCCTGAAAAAGTGGTCGTTTCCATGCACACAAGAGGACACCTCCGACAGCATGTCGGCCATCACACCAGACCCGCTTACAGTTCCGACCGGTCCGCAGGAGCTTTCGGTGGATGGCCTCCGACGTTTGCAGTTGAACGCCGTCCAGAACGTCCAATTCGACAGTCGGACGAGATCTGTTGGCAAGCGGACGATTCCGACGGGCAACAGCGCGGGCGACCGTTCGAACGTGCAGCGAGCCTCGCGTGTGTTGGTGCCGGGCGACGACCGTAATCCCCGGACAGCATTAGTCCAGACAGCATTGCTGCCGTCGCGAAACACCGATTCGATCGCGCTCGGGTTAGAACCAAGGAGAGTCGACGATGCTGCTTTGCGAAAGCATCGGAACCGCGGCTCACCGGGCTTCTTTTCGGCGAAATCTTCACGCGTCGTTGACGCGGTGCGGACGCCCACGCTGATCGCTTCTTCCACGGCATTCGATGTAGCAGCCAACGGCGAGGGAGAGCCGACCCGCACACCGTCCGAGACTTTACCGGCCGATCCCCGCGAAGAGCAGCGCGAGACCAAGCCGACGAATGAACTGCCTATCGGTGACGAAGCTCCCCTGCCCATCGGTGACAAAGCATCAACGGGCGAACTGCTGCCATTGGGCGATCACTCGGACACGGAACTGGAAATTTCCAGCAGTAGTAGTCCGAACGATCTTGATCGTCCCAAACTTGTTGCCGTTCCCTTCTTCGGCCAGATCAACGTCAGCGACCTGGGCTTTCCGGCATTTACGATCGTCATTGGACTGATCGACGGTTTTAATCCGTGTGCGATGTGGGTGTTGCTGTTCTTGCTGTCGATTCTGGTCAATCTCCGCAGCCGGGCAAAGATTCTGGCGGTCGCGGGAACGTTTGTCATCATCAGCGGCCTGTTCTACTTCGCGTGCATGGCCGCCTGGATGAATGCCCTAATGCTGGTCCCCTTCCGCCGCGGTGCCGAAATCGGTCTGGGTGTGCTCGCCGTCGTGATTGGTGGCGTTCACGTAAAGGACTTCTTCGCGAAGGGAAAAGGGATTTCCTTTTCGATTCCCGAATCGGCCAAGCCTGGCATCTATGGACGTGTCCGGCAGATCGTGAACGCGAAAAGCCTGGTGGGGGCAGTCCTTGGGGCCAGCGTCCTGGCGATTACCGGCAATACCATCGCGCTGACCTGCACCTCGGGAATGCCCGCGATGTACGTGACGGCTTTGACCAGTCGCGAGTACTCTACTTGGGGTTATTACGGCTACCTGGGTCTGTACAACCTGGCGTACATGTTTGACGATTCGTTGATGGTGGCGGCCGTCGTCCTGACGCTGGGGCGTCACAAACTGCAGGAACGCGAGGGACGCTGGCTAAAACTGATCAGCGGCACTGTGATTCTGCTGTTTGGTCTTGTGATGATCTTTGTACCGCAGTGGCTGCAATTCTGAGCGAGCAATGAAGCCGAGCGAGCAGCCACCCGCTACGAGAGTGATTGATCGACATCGCCAACGACTTTCACGCCTGCCGACTGTCATGGTGTTCGGGGGAGGGCGTAGTCGCTCGGCCGGGTTCCCTTCTTGTAGCCGTTAAAGCCGTACGGCGTCGGATCGAAGTCGCCGACTGGTGAAACATCAGAGTTCGGGTCAATCTTGTCTTCCATCCGTTGGCACCAGTAGACGGCGTTGACCAGCATCCGCCGAACACCCTCGCTGGCAAGATCGGTCGCGGCACCCATCGTCGTCGTGAAGACCCTTGCCCCTTTGTAAGTCTTCGTCCAGGCGACCGGCATCATGGGATCATTCTTGGGTCCGTCCACGGGCTTGTCGTCTGGTTTCATGCCGACAAGTACCTGCCCCAGGACGAGCGGCTTTGAATCACCCGGAAGTGGCAGACGGACGCCATACACGTCGGTCGGGCCCCAGATTTCTCCCGCTTGAATCCCCTTCAGAATCGGATGTTCGGCTGCTCCGGGTGCGACGACCCCCCGTGTGCTTTCCGACTTGTGACGACCGTGGTGCGATATCCACTTTTCCCCAAACACCTGCCGGCCGAATCCGCCAGGATAGTCGTCCCCCGAGTATCCATTTCCGTATTTCGAAAACGTCGTTCCTGCGGGCATGTTGAACGCGTGGGTCGCCGTCCGCATTCCAATGATTGGTTTACCGGACTCCACATAACTAACAATTCGCTGCATCTGGTCGTCGGGCAGGTTGCGGAACCGGGTAAAAAGGACCACCAAGTCGGCTGACTCGAGTGCTTCCAGACCAGGAATATTGTCGCTTGTGTTGGGTGAAATCTAGCCTGTCTGGGGATCGA
>CALJUK010000029.1 GCA_937975745.1 uncultured Planctomycetaceae bacterium
GGTCCGCCACGCTCCCCCCAAAGTCCGCTTGAACAACGCCATTGTGACCTGGCAGCCAGTATCCAGCGTGTGACCGAGGAATGCGTCCTGGGTCTGGGGAGACGTGTATTTCAGCAGACAGGCCTCGACGACTTGGTCCTCGCAGGTGGAGTCGCATTGAACTGTGTCGCCAACGGGCGACTCCTGCGGGAAGGGCCGTTTCGCCGAGTCTGGATTCAACCTGCTGCCGGAGATGCAGGCGGCGCACTGGGCGCGGCCTTGTTTGTCTGGCATCAACTGCTCGAAAAGCCACGGCCGTCTGATGGTTCTGATCGACAACAGGGGAGTCTGCTGGGCCCCGCATTCGATACGGCAGCGATTCACACATTTCTCGATGCGCACGACGTCGTCTACAGGCAATTGGATGAGGACCCACAGCGGCTGCAGGCCGCGGCAGACGCCTTGGCATCAGGCAAGGTCGTGGGGTGGTTTGACGGCCGGATGGAATTCGGCCCGCGGGCACTGGGTTCTCGCAGTATTCTGGCCGATGCTCGTCGTCCGCAGATGCAGTCCATTCTCAATCGGAAGATCAAATTTCGCGAGTCGTTTCGACCATTCGCCCCGGCTGTTCTGGTGGAACAGGCTGCGGACTGGTTCCAACTCGAACCGGGAGAAGAAAGCCCCTACATGCTGCTGACGGCGCCGGTGGCCGAGACTCAGCGTGTCACGCTCTCTACGGAAGAGGCACAGACGATGGAATCCAATCCTGATCTCCGAAAACGCGTGCACGTCGTACGGTCAACCATTCCGGCCGTTACGCACCTGGATTACAGCGCCCGCCTGCAGACTGTTGATCGCGAGCGGAATCCCCGTTTTCACGGTCTCCTGAGCAGGTTCTACGAACTGACCGGCTGCCCGGTTGTGGCGAACACCAGCTTCAATGTCCGAGGCGAGCCAATCGTCTGCACCCCCGAAGATGCTTGGCGGTGTTTTCAAGCCACAGAAATAGACGTCCTCGTGATGGGAACGTTTATCATGTACAAAGAGAGGCAGCCTTCGGCCGCGATGAGTCAGTCGCGGGAAGAACATCTCGCGAATTTCGACCTGGATTGAGATACTCCCCGACTGGAGGCACAATGCACTGGCGCGATCTGAATCTGCGGCCGAACACGACAGTACTACGTCAGTTTGGCGGACTTCTGGCCGTCTTTGGCGTTGGGATGGCCGGGTGGCAATGGTTCGCGTACCATCGTGTCGAAGCGGCCCTCTGCTGTGCCGCCGCTGCGGGTTTGGTTGCCCTCCTTGCCTTCCTCCGTCCGCAAGCCCTGCGCCCGGTGTTCGTCGTCAGTGTCGTCATGACATTCCCGATCGGGTGGGGCGTGTCGCAATTTGTGCTTTTGGCGATGTTCTATCTGGTGATCACTCCGCTGGCATTGATCTTCCGTCTGTTGGGACGCGACGTCTTGGACGTCCGAACGCCAACCGACCATCGATCGACGTTCTGGCTTGAGAAAAAAACCGGATCCCGACAGGATTCGTACTTCAGCCAATTCTGAATCGAGTCCCGACTGCAGGGTGGTGACGCATGGACTCACACGAGAATCCGAAACAATCCGAATTCGAACGGCTGGCGGACAAGCAGCAAGATGTCTCACTTCTGGCTGAGTTCTGGCAGTTCGTTTGCGAAAACAAGAAATGGTGGATGATCCCAATTCTGGCCATGTTCCTGCTATTGGGAGCCATTCTGCTTTTGTCGGGGACGGCTGCTGCGCCGTTCATCTACACGCTGTTTTGAACCATTTCAAGAATCGCGGTGGAGGCGATCGGGCAGGATGGCGGGGGCTTATTCTCCCAGCGCGCGTTTCAGGTTTGCAGCCGCTGCCGGGTGCCCGGAATGAATGCGAAGTGCGTGTCGAAAACAGTCGATTGCCCGTTTCGTGTCGCCGGCGCGAATCGCGATTTCCCCCAGCGCATTGTAAACGTCCGCGTTTTCCTGGCCGCTGGCAAGAAATTGTTCGAAGTGCTGCCGAGCGCGGGAATCATCTTTCCGGGTATTGAAGGCCCAGCCCAGGGCAAAGTGGACGTGAGAATCGTCAGGACTGAGTTCCAGTGCCCGCTGCAGTTCTCCTAGCGCCTCTTCGACCCGTCCCGCCTGGTAGAGTGCGATGCCCAGGTCCAGATACGCGGCGGCGTAATCTGGCTGCTGCTCGATGGCTTCCCGAAAATGGGCGATTCCGGCATCGCGTTCGCCGATCTCAGCCAGAATGGCCCCCAAGCGCACGTGGCTGGCCGCATTGGCAGGGTCAATTGCCAACGCAGCACGGAAATGGTCCATGGCCTCGCGACGATAACCCATGTCGTGCAATAGCGCACCCGCATTGAAGTGCGCCAACGCATCCTCCGGATTGTGCCGCACCGCAGCCTCGAAGTGACGCAACGCTTCCGCTACGCGTCCCTCCGACTGCAATGCCAACCCCAGATTGTTGTACGCCAGAAAACTGGCCGGGTTCACGGCCAGAACCTGCGCGTACAGCGAGACATCGTCTTTCCAATTTTTGACCTGAGAATAGGCCAGTCCACTCCACGCAATTGCAACAAGAATCAGGCCCACCAGAACAGTGGACCGACGACTGCGATCGACGAGATACGCGATAGCCATCGCCGGCCCCAGCATCGACAGGTAGACGTAACGATCGGCCACGGTCGAAATATACTGAAATTTGAAGGGGACGAATCCCAACACCGGGAGCAGACCCACCACAAACATCGCAGCGGTGATCCAATACCGCCTGACGCGAGAAAGTGACAGCAGAAGGATCCCGGCGGTGACAGGAACCATCCAACTCATGCACACCCACGGAGAGTTGAGGACGACACGCGGCGATCTGCCGTAGTCGACGCACAGCGGATAGGGAATTAGCAGCTTCTGCATGTAGAAGGCCAATGCGTCGCCGGCAATCAACAACCGCATCGGCCATGACACAACACCGTGAATCGTGCTGTCAGGCTGCGAGCCCTTGGTCACATATGCTGCCACTCCAGCCAGAATCAGCCACGGGGCGACACTTCGAAGGATCATCGAAAACGAGCGTTTCAAGATTCCCCTGTCGATGATGGCAACAATCAGCGGCAACGCGACGGCGTTTGGTTTGGAGAGCATCGCAAGAATGAATGCCGTCGTGGCCAGCAGATAATGGACAGCGCCGCGTCGCAACCGGTCCGTTGGGGAGTCCTCTTGGCTAGAATCGGCCGCCACAGCGAATTGCTGATACTGCCAGATGGCAAGCAGCGACAGAAACGTACTCAGCAGTCCTCGCGTCTCGCTGACCCAGGCCACGGATTCGACCTGAAGTGGGTGGACGGCAAAGACAACAGCGCCGGCAAACGCAGCCATCTCCCGCGCAACGCTCCGCCGCAGAATCTGAAAGACGATGAGGCTGCAGCCTGCGTGGAGCAGCAAACTCCCCAGATGGAACACGCGCGGATCAAATGGCCCTCCGTTGTCGGCTGTTCCCAGCGACTTGGCAATCATCCCCTCTATCGCGAAGACCATGTAGCTGAAGGGAATGTAGAGGCCATCGTAGGCATGGGACCAGAAGTGGAGCAGATTCTCCCATGAGATTGGATTGAAATACGGGTTCTTCGGCAGATGGGTCGGGTCATCAAAGTTCACAAAGCCGTATGTGACAATACGCCCGTAAACACAAACGACAATCGTGACGAGCAACAACTGGGCGAGGCGGCGGTACGCAGTAGATTGTGAGCGTGTGGAAACCGGTGCCACTTTTCCACCGGATGAACTGCGCCCGTCGTTCCGAGCTTGAGATGTGCTGGGCGGCATAACGAAGACTTCACATTCCAGATGGCTTCAACGCGCTGGGGCAGAGGGAAGCGACTGTGCGAGACGCGTTGCCAAATAGTCGGCCACCAGATCCACACCGTCCTGCGACCAGTGCCCGTCCAGATTGAGATACGTACCGGGAACACCCTCCAGGACGGTCTGCAGGTCGATCACATCCAGGCCCGCGTCTGCTGCCCGGTCGACAAACTGCTCGGCAGCGTCTCGACAAGCCTTGGTGACACGTTCCATTCTGGCCACGGGAGCCCACTGCTGCTGCATGCGGGGATCAACCTGAAAGGCTTCGGGGATGACGACAAGTGTCAGTTGAACACCTTTGTCGCGACAGAGCTGATTCGTCTGCTGAACCCAGAACACGGCAGAGTCCACCGGCTGCGACTCCCAGGCCCCATCACCGGTTGCTGCAGCAAACAGTGCCGCAGAGAGATAATACGACCGAAACAGTCCGGCATCCGGCTGACGCAGCATCTTGTAAAACTCAGGAATCTCCGAGCCCTTCAATTGGTCCGCCAGTCGCATCCGTTCTTCAAACGTCACGTCGATCGAGTTGACCAGTGCCTGCCGGAGCATCTCATCGTCGCTTTGTGTCACGACCTGGTGCAACTGGTTTTCGCGTTGTTGCAGATTACCGGAATTCAACCACGCTTGCAGAACCGGACGTCGCTCGTTTGTCAGCACATGGTTGAGGCCCCACAAACCGACTGTCGTCAGCACACTGCCACGCGGATAGACGGCAGCGAATCCCATGTCCGACTCGAGTGTGCGAATCGGTTCGACAAAATCGTTGCCGGCGTAGAAAAAAAGTACACAACGCTGACAACCCAGTGGAATCGCAATGTTCCTGGTCCGGTAGAAATACTCGTCCGGCCCTGTTGCCGAGACGCCGAGGTTCAGAACCTCGACCTGTGAATATCCAGCCTGCAACAGGTCCTCAACTCGAACAGACAGCGGGGTACGTGTCGACTCTTCGAGAAACGAGTCGCCGATGAACCCGATGCGGTACACATCCGGGTCAGGTCGCAGCTCCCTGGGATGATCGCGCTGCCCCCAGTTGTTGAATCCGATTCCGTTCTCTTGCGTCGCGGCGTGGCCCCAATTCTGTTGGGAGACCGTTGCCGGGACACCGTGCAATCCCAACTCGGGCCAACCGGGAGTGAACCAACGGGCGGCGCATTCACACAAAAACAGGGTGCAGCCAAGGACCATCAAGAACAAAGCGTTCGCGAACAGAAACCGGCGAGCGTTCCTCGCGACAAGCGGAATTCCACAGGCCAGCACAACCAACAGGCACCCCACCGCCAGATAACAGACGCGGATTCTCTGGGCGACATCATTCGAGTGAGGCGCGACCACATCAAACGCGAATAGGAAGATACCCCCGGACGCCATTGGTAGTAGGCCCAACAGGCTACCGAAGTACGCTACGTACAGGATGCGGCACAAATTTGTGGGATTTTCCATTCTCGTTCCGATGAGCACAAAACCACGAGTGGTCCTGAGATTCTACCGTCGGCGTCGGCGCATCGCACGGCTCCATCGAGCATTATGTTCGAAAGCGTTCTTGACAATCCGACGTCATTGGCCCATCATCGGGTTCTGTCGCAAGATCTTTTCTCAACGTTCTGTCTACTCGACAAACCATTCAAACACGTCTGATCTGCCGGGCGACCATCGCGCCATGGTAGGTTTTTGCCAGATTGGCACGTCTGTTTTTGATGCCAGCATTCGCTGTCAGTCATCGCATTTCATTTGAAGAAGGGATAGTGCAACAGTTCTTCTGTAAAAGAGGCGGGGTGGGTTATTCGGTTTCC
>CALJUK010000030.1 GCA_937975745.1 uncultured Planctomycetaceae bacterium
TTGGGTCGCTTCGTCCGCCAGACGCTCGGCCCGTTGAGCCAGCTGACCGAGTTGCTGCAGATCCCGTTCGATCTCGGTCAACTGGTCGAACTGCCGTTCAACGTTCGCGAGATTCTGCTGGACTTGTTCCAGACGTTGCCGTGTTTCGTCATTGGCGATGGGCTGCGACTTCTGGCCTGGTGGGGGATTCTGTCGAGCCTTGTCCGCCTGTTTTGGCGGAGCGGTCTGTCCAGTGGTTGGTTCTGTCCCTCGACTGAGATCGGTCTGAACTTCCGCGAGCGGATCACGAACGAGTGCCTGCACGTCTGCGGCCAACCGTTCGTACAAACGCTGCTCAGCCAGTCGTTGTGAAACTCCTTCCGCCAGTTGGGCTGCCTCGGAAGCTTGTCCGGCTGCCAGGGCACGCCGCTCATCCGGAGTGAGGGGCCGACCATCGGCTGGCGGCGCGGGGGTGTCGGTCGGCTTCGCCTTCTCTGCCGCCGTATTGTCGGCTTTGGTCTGTTGAGGTTGTTCGCCCGTTTTGGGTTTCGCCTCGTCTTGCAGTTGTTCTTGTAACTCGGTTGTCTGCCGTTTGAGTTCCTGGATTTGCTCGCGGATGGCATCCTGCCGGCGGGCCAGCTGTAGACCTTCCAGTGGAGGAGCGTCTTCGTGGATGGCGATGATCTGCGGCGGTGACCAGACTTCCTGCGGGCCAGGGATCGGTCTGTTGTCGGCAGCCCGGAATCGGTAGGTGACGATCTGGCCGGCACGCGCACCGAGCGAAGCCAGATTCAGTTCGAATGACTGACTGACCGAGACGCCATCCAACCGTGACGCTTCGGCCGCAAAATCTCCCGGAGAGGCTTCTTCACCCTGGCCCAGAACATAATGGAGTTCGAGAGCCGTCACGCCGAAGTCGTCTTCTGCCGTCGCAGCGAGTGGGACCGTCTCGTTCGGGCGGACCCGGTCGGGTGTCTCCTGGTTGAATGTCAGACGAGGTGGCTGGTCGGTCTCGATCGTCACGCGTCCCGAGAACGCTTCATCGTTGCGAATTCCCTGGTGATCGACCAACGCCAGTTGGAAGCGGGCCGCTTCAACAGCCGTAAACTCGATGACGGTAGAGAGTCCATCTGGGGCCAGTGTGACCGTGGTGGCATTCCCGGATTCTTCCTTGCCGGGGAGTGCCTGCCAGTCGAATTCCGCCTCGCTGACGGCGTGCGAAAAATTGACAGTCAGTTGGACGATACTCCGTTCAAAGACGGTCAGTTGTTCAATCGAACCGCCAAAGCGGGCGGCCGGTAGACCGGTATACGCGGGCGGTTGCACATGCACGCTGGTCTGGGTGACTTTCGGCCGGTCGGCGACCTGCAGGCGATAGACGCGGGAATCGTAATTCCCCAGCGAGACGTAATACGCGATGTTGTCCGTAACGCGTGAGACTGTCGCATCGAAGTAGAGGGGAGAGGAGACTGACTCGCCCGGCTGACCCGCGGCAAACGGATCGGCGGTGTCTGTCGCGTGCTCGGAAGTTGGTTGGTGGTCGAAGATCATCGCCCGGGAACCGTGCGCACCGGACTCGCTGGTCCAGTTCAATCGCACTTCGCCCGGCGGAAAGTCCGATGCGTCGGCCCGGTGATG
>CALJUK010000031.1 GCA_937975745.1 uncultured Planctomycetaceae bacterium
TGTTGCACCCAGTCGATTTGTGCCCCCTCGCCTTCCTTGAGTTCGCTGATCGTCTCGTAGTACTCGGGCCAGCCTTCACCCATACCGGCCAATTCCTTTTCGTCCATTCCCCCCAGATAGTTGGCCTCGTTGATCAGCAGATTCAACTGAATATCCTGGTAGACACCCACCAACTGATTGCCATACACGCCGACCGTCACGCCCACCAGCGCGAAGACGGGGATGTACGTCACCAGCAACAAGCCGACCCAGACCATCACCGATTTGAAATGCCGAAAGACGGCGGGCCAGACTTTGTTCGGCAGCCAACCGGGATAGGTCGCCGGCATGACCATATGCGACATGGCAACCGGGAGTGCCAGCAGCAGGTACGGGACGGCGAGGCCTGCGGCGACAGCCGCACCGACCGGAATCTGCATCTGCCAGAGCAACGCCGCCAACCCCCAGAACGGGAGCCCGAAAAACGCCGTCCAGGCGATGGCTTTAATACCGAGCGCTGCACTCAGGAAGAAGTCAAAGTTGACTCGCTTGAGTTTCTTGCGTCGTTCGAGCGTGTTCGAAACGACAACCGTGTGCAGATACCAGGGCCAGCCCGGAATCACCATGACTGCCACGAGAGTCACGAAGGTCCAGAACGTCTTCGGAGGAATGCGAATGCACCATGCCATCAGGAAGGCGCACCCCGCGGCCAGGCAGGTGTTGATAATTCCATAGATCGCCGTCCGAATCGCCAGCCCCTTGTTGGCCTTCACAAAGGTTTTGGCGTTGGACCAGGCTTTCGAAGTGAATTCGGCGGGGTCAACGCCTTCGCGTTCGCGTTTGCGGCGTTCTTCGGGCGGAAGCTGTCCGGTCGCCAGGTCGATGCCACACTGCGAACACAGCGTATCTTCATCGCCGACCTGCTGAGAGCAATTCGGGCAAAGTTTGACTTCAGTGTCTTCCAGCCGATCCATGTCCAGCCGCATGAGGATGTCCAGTTCGTCACTGGGTGCCGCTTTGGCCACCTTCTGACCGGACTTCTTCTTCGCTTTCGGCGCGGACGGATCGGGAACGCTGATCGGCTGCTGACATTTCGGGCATTTGATCCGTTTTCCGGCTGCCTTCGACGGTGCGTTCAGCACAGTCTGACATCCGCTACAACGAACTTTGATCGGCATGCGAGGCCTTTCCTGGTTGTATTCGTCTCGGCGGAGCCCCGGATTGGGCGGAGGGGACCGCATCGCCCACTATACCAGCTTCTACGGGTATTTCACCTCTCCTGTTCGTGACGTGGACCAGTGAACCGTCCTGTCGGCCACCGTATCCTGCCTCGACACGGTCGCCGGAAGCGGGCTCCCTCGACTAGAATGATCTCGTTCGATGGGGGAGGTTCGAACCCTCCCTGCCGAACTGGTGTCACCCCCCGCGTCTCGACACGGAGTGGGGATTCCTCCTCGCGGATCGTTTCCGGAAATCTTTGAGGTCGAAAAGTCGATGAATCAACCTGCCGCCACAGCCGCCGTGCCCGATCTTCAGGGACGCTTCGGGGAATTTGGCCGCCGCTACGTTCCCGAGACACTCATGCATGCGCTTGAGCAGTTGACGGAGGAATACGAGAAGGCCCGCCGTGACGAGGCGTTTCAGGCAGAGCTGTCCGACCTGCTGCGAAATTACGTCGGCCGACCCAGCCCGTTGTACTACGCCAAACGGCTCAGCGATCAACTGGGTGGCGCTCGGATTTACCTCAAACGGGAAGACCTGAACCATACCGGAGCCCATAAGATCAACAACACGCTGGGACAGGCGCTGCTGACGTTGCGGATGGGAAAACGTCGTGTGATCGCCGAAACCGGTGCCGGACAGCACGGTGGCGCCTCCGCGACCGCCTGTGCCCGCTTCGGCCTGGAGTGCGTTGTCTACATGGGCGAGGAAGACATCCGCCGCCAAAAGCTGAATGTCTTTAACATGCGGCTGATGGGTGCGGAAGTCCGTCCCGTCACAAGTGGTTCGCGGACACTTCGCGACGCCATCAACGAAGCCATGCGAGACTGGATGGCCAGCGTCGAAACGACGCACTACATTATCGGCTCAGTAGTCGGACCACACCCGGTCCCCATGATGGTCCGCGACTTTCTGGCGGTGATCGGACCAGAGACACGCCGGCAGGCCGTCGAACAATACGGACGGTTGCCCGACGAAGTCATCGCCTGCGTGGGGGGCGGTTCGAACTCGGCCGGCATGTTCTACCCCTTCGTCGAAGATGCCGACGTGCGACTGACGGGCGTTGAAGCCGGCGGCCGAGGCACGTCTCCTGGCGACCATGCCAGCACCCTCTGTTACGGCAACAAGGGCGTCCTGCACGGCAGTTACAGCTATGTGCTGCAGGATGAAGATGGCCAGACACTCGATGTGCATTCGATCTCGGCGGGATTGGATTATCCGGGAGTCGGCCCCGAACACGCCTATTGGAAAGAGACCGGACGGGTCACCTACAAATCCATCACCGACGACGAGGCGCTTCAGGCGTTCGAAACACTGGCCCGCACCGAGGGGATCATTCCGGCCATCGAAAGCTCGCACGCCATCGCTCAGGCGATCAAGACGGCCCCAACGCTTCCGAAAGAACAATCCCTCGTCGTCTGTCTGTCCGGCCGGGGAGACAAAGACGTCAACGAAGTGGCGCGCCTGCTCGGCCGGGAGATCTAGCGGCCGGGAAGGCTCGGACCGTCGGGAAGAATCAGACCAGAGAGGACGCCGTTCTGAAGAGCCGGATCGGCCGGCTGTTCCCCCACCCGCAAGTGGAAGAGACAAACGTTGCAACCGAAGGGACAACCTGGGTGACTCAGACGACACGAATTGCATCGGTTTTCAGCGACCTCCGCTCGCGCGGGCACATGGCTTTTATGCCGTTCATTACGGCTGGTGACCCCGATCTGTCGGCGACGGCAGACGTGGTTCGCACCCTGGCTGAGGCAGGCGTCGACCTGATCGCAGTCGGTTTTCCCTACAGCGATCCAATTGCCGACGGTCCCGTCATCCAGGCGTCGTACACCCGGGCACTCGAACACAAGGTGCATGTTCGCGACATCTTTTCGACCATCAAGCAGCTGGAGACCGAGCAGCTCCCGCCATTAGTTGCAATGGTTTCGTACGCCATCATTTTCCGAACCGGGTTGGACACGTTCCTGGACGAAGCCCATGCTGCCGGCTTTGCCGGCCTGATTGTCCCTGATTTGCCGGGTGATGAAGCGGAAGACTTCCTGCCGCTGGTCCACAGCCGGGGAATGGACCTGGTCGAGCTGATCTCGCCGACGACTCCACCGGCCCGCGCCGAGCGAATCTGTCGCCAGTCGAGCGGTTTCCTATACTGCATCTCGGTCGCCGGGACAACGGGCGTCCGAGCCGAACTGCCGGCCCAACTGCGAACGCAGTTGGAATCACTCCACACGCAGACCGACCTCCCGTTGGCGGTCGGTTTTGGCGTGAGTCGGCCGGAGCAGGTCGATTCGCTTCGTGGTCGGGCGGATGGTGTCATCGTCCGGTCCGCCATCGTCAAAATGTTCGAACGACTGTCGAGCGGAGCAGCAAACCGGGCAACAGTGCTGAAAGAAATCGGCACATTCGCACGGGAAATGTCGACGGCCGCTCACCAATCAGCCGGATAGCGGCTCCGTTTTCATCGCTTCCGCAGCCCAAGCGTACCTGGTACGGGTCTCCCGATTCGATGGTTTCGCCGGCAACAGTGGGGTGGTACACTGGCTCCCACGTTTCCGGGGCAACCTGACGGTCGCTCCCGATCGTCCGACCAAGCAACCTGCCCCGAGTTCACGCCTATCCAACACCTGTTTTGGCTCGGCATCGTGTTCACATCGACAGATGCAGGGTAACCCGAGAGCGTTTTCATGCCCAACCGACACCTGACAGTTGAAAGCACACTATGAGGTACGCCGTGTGGGGGCTGGTCCTGGCCCTGATCGTGCTGCACCAGGACAATTGGAACCGGGAGAACAGTTCGCTCGTGTTCGGTTTCATACCGGTCACGCTATTCTACCACAGTTGTATTTCGATCGCCTCTGGCGTTGTCTGGTTTCTGGCAACCAAATACGCCTGGCCCGAAGGTGTGGACTTCACGCCTCTGGATGACGGCAATGCCACCACGGGGGCAGCCATGGCCTCTCCGCGGAAGGAGGCCAAATCATGACACAGGTCACCATTATCGGTTGCTACCTGCTGCTGTTGTTGGCGCTGGGAGTTGGGTCGAGTCTGCTGTCGCGCGGCACGAGCAAGGACTACATGCTCGCCAGCCACTCGATTGGCCCGTTCCTGCTGCTGATGTCCCTGTTCGGCACGACAATGACGGCCTTTGCGCTGGTTGGTTCGACGGGCGAAGCCTATGCCGAAGGTGTCGGTGTGTACGGACTGCTCGCGTCGTCGTCGGGCATTATCCACTCGCTGTGCTTCCTGGTGCTTGGAGTCAAGCTCTGGTCGTTGGGAGCACGCTACAACTACACCACTCAAATTCAGTACTTCCGCGACCGGCTTGACAGCAGCCACATCGGCCTGCTGTTGTTCCCAATTCTGGTCGGTTGGGTCATTCCCTATCTGCTGATCGGCGTGATCGGTGCCGGCGGTGTGATTAACGGTGTCACCCGCGGCGCGTTCCCAGGCTTGTTTGCCGACACAGCATTGGCCTCAGCCAACGGCGGAGTTCCCCACTGGTTGGCCTCGCTGGTCATCTGCGTCGTCGTGCTTGTCTACGTCTTTTTTGGCGGCATGCGGGGGACGGCCTGGGCCAACACCTTCCAGACCATTGTCTTCATGGTCCTCGGCATCGTGACCTTTGTGGTGATTGCCACGGAAATCGGCGGCAAGGAATCCATCTGGGAGAGCATGCGTGTCGCGTCTGAAGCTGTCAGCGAAGATAAACTGACACGGACGCACTTCTCCAAAACGATGTTTCTGACGTATATGTTCATTCCGCTGTCGGTCGGAATGTTCCCGCACTTGTTCCAGCACTGGTTAACGGCCCGTTCGGCCAACAGCTTCAAGCTGGCCGTCGTCGCCCATCCGATCTTCATCATGATCGTCTGGGCTCCCTGCGTGCTGATTGGTGTCTGGGCGACAACCAGCCTGGCGGGTGTTCCCCCCACAATTCGGCCCAATGCCGTCCTTGGGTTCCTCGTCCAGAAACTCGCTGGCGAGGTGCTCGGCGGATTTCTGACGGCAGGTGTGCTGGCCGCCATCATGTCGTCGCTCGACAGCCAGTTTTTGTGCGTCGGCACGCTCTTCACAGAGCATATCATGCTGCACTCCGGCGGGACGAACCGGCTTACCGACAAGCACGTCG
>CALJUK010000032.1 GCA_937975745.1 uncultured Planctomycetaceae bacterium
GATGCGACATTTGAATTCACCCGAAACGGTGACTTCAACAATGATACGATGGTTGCTGGGAACGGAGCGCCTGACGAGGGGATCGCCGTGTTCCTACTCGATAATGCACTCACTCGACAGCACTTGATTGTATTTGAGCCTGGAATCGCGGGAACGGTGCACGACACTACTGATGACCCTGTGAACCGGCAGTCGTTCAACGCTCCCTTCTCGCAGGACTTGCTTCTCGACGTCTTGGACGGAACGACAGTGCATGTTGAGATTGTCATCGGTAACAGCGTCGACGACTTGACGTATTTTGACGGTTCGTTATCGACAGAAGTCTCTCCGGTACCTGAACCGTCTTCGCTGGTCCTGTGGTCGCAGATCGGAATCGCGTTCGGGCTGTGGCGAATTGCAATAAGGCGCGGCGTACGACGCGTTGATCTGCATGCGGTGGGGAACGGCACCGAAGGGTTGTAGCCGCGGCGTCTCGCCGCGGCAGAGTTCCGCTCTGCGCCATACCCCGCGATGACGCGGGCGAAGTGCGGCACCCGCGAGGACCCTCGTAGGCGCGGTCTCGCATGACCGCATAGAACGACTGCCGCCGCCCGCCGGGCGGTGGACAACATCGAGGGTCCGAGACCCCGCTCCAGCCGCCGTACGTCGAGCCGTGGCGAGCGGGCGTGTCGCAGAGCGGGGTCTCGGACCCGCCTACGGGTTCCGAGCGGTGTGCCCTCCTAGAGGTGTTCTGCCGCCACGCAGAGCCGAACGGCCAGTCGCCGTCCGGGTGCCGGCCGTTGTACCGCCGGCTGTACCGGTGGCGGACAGCATGCGGTACACGTGCAGGTCCATGCACGCGCGATCACAGCTGGCAGCGGCCACTCAGCGAAAACTCATTCGTTCCTTGTGGAAGGGAAGCTCAATGCGACCGATCGGTCCGTTGCGGTTCTTGCGCACAAAGACGTCGGTCACGCCAGGGCGGTCGGTGTCCTCGTGATACGCTTCCTCGCGGTAAAGCATCCACACCATGTCCGCGTCCTGCTCGATCGTGCCTGAGTCGCGAAGATCGGCCAGGATCGGGATCTGGGGGATACGATGCTCGAAGGAGCGCGAGAGATGCGAGAGCGCGATGATCGGGACCTGGAGTTCCCGGGCCAGGTTCTTGAGGCTTCTGGAGATGTAGCTCACCTGCTGGACGCGAGTTTCTGCCTGCCGGTCGGGCACCTCGATGAGCTGCAGGTAGTCGACGATGAGCAGTTCCAGGCCGTGATTGAGTTGCTGCCGGCGGGCGTTTCTCCGGAGCGTTGCAATCGACGTATCCGGGTCGTCGTTGAGGAACACCGGGAGGTCGGCAATCTCGTCGAAGAATGTGCCCAGCCGCCCGAAGTCCGTCTCTGCGATCTCACCCCGGCGGAGGCGCCAGGTTTCGAGTCCCATCGCTCCGCCCACGATGCGGTCCATGAGGCTGTTCGTCGACATTTCGAGCGAGTAGAAGGCCACAGTCTTCTGTTGCATCTTGGCCGCCTGCCAGGCGATATCGAGCGCAAAAGAAGTCTTCCCCATCCCCGGACGCGCGGCGAGCACCACCAGGTCTCCCGGCGCAAGGCCCGTCACGAGCCGGTCGAGTTCGGTGAAGCCGGTCGTGATGCCGGCAAGGTGGGTTTTGTCCTCGGCTTCGTAGAGGCGGGCGTAGCGGTCGTAAGTGCTGCTTGCAATCATGGCGATCGACTGGGTGGCGTCGGTCGTTTTCTGGCGATCAATAGCGAGGAATTGCTGCTCTGCGTGTTACAGCAGTTCCGCTTCGCTGCGCTTGGCGTCTGACGCGGACGCGCCAATGCGCTGCGCGGCGCGTGCAACTGCACGCTTGATCGCCTTGTCGCGAATCGTTTTCGCATGCTCTTCGACATTGGGGGCGGTGGGGACATTGGCGGCGAGTTCGGCGGGAAAGGCCGAGCCGCCCATGGCTTGCATCTTGGTGTTGTCCGACAGCCGCTCGGCGACCGTCACGATGTCAATCCCGCGCCGCTCCTCGAAGAGTTCCATGATGGTCTCGTAGATCGTCGCGCAGACGGGGTCT
>CALJUK010000033.1 GCA_937975745.1 uncultured Planctomycetaceae bacterium
AGTTGGTTAGAGCAGCGGAATCATAATCCGCGTGTCGGGGGTTCGAGTCCCTCCACCGCTACCTTTGTACACTTGTCAAAATGGCTTGTGCAGGCCTCCGGTTGCTCGGCGTTGTCAGCTAAGGACTTACGCGACGACTCGATGGGGCCGCTATGCGGGACTTGGGCCTGTTGTCCATTGCAGTCGCCTCTGTCATGCACTGACTGCGTCGGATTTTGCGCTGCCTTTCGGAAGTGCTCATCGGTCGTCTGCAGGTAGTGTTTCGCAGCGACCGCTCTTGAGTTGCCGATCCATGAACAGACAACGTGAATCGGGAATTCTTCGGCCAGTTCCGTTTCCCGAGTCGACCGGAGATTCTGAAACAACTTCGGCCAGGGCTCCAAACCAGCCCGATGGATGATGCGGGTAAGCTGCGTTCTCAAATTGGAATTCCCGCTTCGGTAGCGGCTGATGACGTGGACGCTCCCCTCGGGGGCTGCATCGAAGACGGCTTCCAGGTGCGGCCGCAGTTCCGGGAACATCGGAATTGCACGGGATGCCTTGTCGACGTGGTGTTCCGTCTTGGTGCTCTTGATGCGGATTCGGCCGTTCTCCCAATCGACACTGTCCCACGTCAAAGCCAAGTGCTCAGACGGGCATCGCAGCCCACCATAGCGGCTGAGAGCGAAGATGAGCCGCCATTCTGCATCAGGACAAGCCGCCAGCACCTTGTCGGCAACTTCCCGACTGACGAAATGGAATCGCTCGGGATTCGCTTGAGTCGTCGACCGCAACCGGGCGAACGGGTTGGAGTCGATGACATTCCGGCGAACGGCATCCGTGAAGAACTGTTTTGCAATCTGGGCATGTTTGCGGACCGTGTTTTCGCCCATTCCCTTGGCGACCAGATGGACGCGCCAATCGTCCGCGTCCCCCTCGGTGATGTCCCGCAGGCTACGATCGGCCGTGAAGAACTCGACCAGATACGTCTTGGTCGCGTTGAACTTGATGCGGGTTCTGGGCTTCAAGTCGGTCCGACCGGCAATGTAGGCGTAGATATAGTCTGCCAGCGTTGCCGATTCCCGCTTGCGGATGAGTCCCACGTTGGCCAGTCGGTCGGCCAGGGTGTCGCCGAGTTGGGCAACCCATCGAGCCGTTTTCCGATCGAGTGGTTGCTTGGTGATTTGGGCAGCCAACAAATGCTCAACGTGAGTCTTGACGGATTCGGCATCGCGTTTGGGCATTTTGCCAAGTCGCACCGTCTGACGTTTTCCAGCCGGGTCGAAGAACTGAACTTCCCGCCGTCCATTCGGTCGATTCACAACGCTTGCCATGATCTCTCTTGCCTTTCGTAGCCATGCTGTCCAAGGCGGCTTGCGAGTCTACGCAGTTCTGTACGCGATGAAAACTACATTTGCTGGGAAGTGGTACCAAGTCGCTCAATCAGTCTCGCCACATGGCCACGATCTGTTGTTCAATCGCTCGTCTCGAAAGCCATTTCTCTTCGTCTGCTCATCTGGAGATACAACGAGGCCATCCCCAGTGATCTTAAGGCTTTGGGCCTGATGCACTGAGCGTGATGTTTCATTCTCCGGCGCCCGACTGGTTCGACTTTTAGAGAAGCGTTCACAAGCTTTACTGGCGGTTGTTTGCGGTATCACTTTTCGACTGGGACGTAGACCTCATGCCGGATCAAGTACCGGCCCGTTGCCCAGAATAACCCTCATTGAGGGACAATCGCCTTTACCTGATCCCTTTGGGGTGCCAGTTACGGATTCTGAATCCGCGTCCCACCCCGACTTCTCTTCCGCATGTGGTTGCGGTGCCGCTCCCCTCACGGGGCTCAGTATCCTTTTCCCAGTTCTTTCGCTGGGTCACGACGAAGAAGGTTCTGAGAAACACAACGCCGCCACCGGTTGCCCGGTGGAATGGTGGGCGCCAGCCCACAGGACTCTGTCTTTTTGGGTCGCCGGCTTAATTGTCTATCTCCAGATCAGCCAACGCTGCGTGCACTGTCCTCCGCACACCCTGCAGGAACGCGGAGTCCTCTCTTTCGGCGTCGATCTCAGAATTGAATGCCTCAATGTCAATCACGCTGTCGATGGCGTCGCGCAGCAGCGTTTGCAACGTCTCCGGTGCGACCGCCTCCAGCTCGTGGACAGTTTCGCCGTGCTGCTCAACGAATCCCTCATAGCGAGAACTCGACGTCTTGGCCGACATGATCGGCGGGAGGTCGAACCTCTCTACCTGCTCGGACGTCAGCGCCACCTTGATTGGGTGGATGTTTTCGATGCCAAAGTCGTCGCGCATCGAACGTGCGAACGAATGCGCGATGTCCTCCCCCTCAGGATCGAAGTCACTCAAGAAAAGCAGGATCAGCTTGTCCTTGCCGGATCGATGATAGCGCTGCGCCATGTCGTAGCGCGGCCGCAGCGAGCAGTATCCGCGCCCCAGCGTATAGGGAATGCAATACTTCTCAGCGATCGGCCTGATAGTGCTTCCGACAGTGTTTTTCTCGCCGATGATCTCGATGTGATTCGGTTGACTTTGGAGTAGGTCTCGCCAGTAACCCTTACCGAATTCATCGATCTCGCGACGGAGATACGCCCCCGTCTCGGGCCAGACTTTCCACGTCACCATCGGCCGCGTCGGGTCTTCGATCGCCTCGAAAGGAATGCTTTCCTTCAGGCGGGCGCGCGTCAGCAGATCAACAAGTGACTTGTAACTTTTCTGGTCGTTCCGGTATGTGCTGTCGGGCTTGCTGGCGTGCTTCAAAGGTGGGTCGTTCAACAGCCCATAGTGAATTTGCCGATCCGAAAGGGGCCAGAATGATCGGCGTGCATCCAGGACGGACAAGACAGCCTTCAGGAAAGGTTGCTTCGCCTTGCTGATGCGTGCGCGTCGCGTCGTGCCCGTAATCGACATGGCCGCAGTGGTGACTTCGGACTGTTGCTGCCGATGCTCAATGAGAGATTGGTACGCGGACTCGGGATCGGCCGAGACGATCTCTTCTCGCAGCCGCTCCGCCGATGTCTTGTTCCGCTGCCTGTTATATTCGCGCAACAGCCGCAGAAAGCTTTCTCGATCCGTAGACCGACTGATGGACTCGCGCCGAATCGGGACATGATCCAATCCGGCGAGTTGGCAAGCCGCGTAGCGCCGATGGCCGCTCAGAATGTACCTGTCCTCAGAGACGACAATTGGCTCCCGCAGCCCGTACTGCAAGATGCTCTCAGCCAGCGCGATGATTTCCGGGTCATTTGGGTCGACAGGCCGATATAGGTCGTCGTTTTCCGGCGTGGGTCGAATATCTGATAGGGCAATCTCACAGCCCTCCAGCGACGCTTCTGGGGCCAGTGCGGCCTTGCTGAGTCTCTGTTGCATGGCTACCGCTCCTTCCGGCAGGAGGGGCAGCCAGCGGCGATCCAGTCTTCGATCTCAGTCCGGATCCACCTGGCAAGAGCTCCCAGTTTCCGAGGTGCCGGCATTCGGCCCGAATCTGCGAGGCGATAGACGTGTCTCTCGGAACAGTCCAGCCACTCGGCTAGAGTCTTCACATCGAGCAGCCGGGCTTGAGAGTCAGCCGGCTTGGTAGAGTTGGGCATTGTCCGCACTCCGGTTCATTGGTCTGCCGCCGCGTTGCCAGTCGCACCAAGCGAATGACTTTGCGGTTTCTCTATAGACCACAGACCGGAGTCGACCGGAGTGCGTGCAAGTGAGGAGCGTTAACTGCGCAAGCTGTTATTGGGCTATGCGTTGTGCCGCATGGCGATGCAGACCGGATTTCTGAAAAAATCCGGTTTGATCCGGTCTGAAGCAAACCGGATTCAAATCTCGTCACTCGAAACGACGGATTTACCAGCCGTTCGGACGGCGCGCGGTTGGTGCTTCTGTTCTTTCAGAGCCTTTCTCGCCGTGCGGAGGTGACGAGCAAACGTGGCAAACGCGGGAGGGCAGTAGTCCACCAGCTCAGTCGAGTCGGGTTCCCTAACACCCTGCTCTTTCAGCAAGTTCCAAGCGTCGCGATCCAATATGTGCGGAGATTCGATTTGCTTCTCAGCGTGCTCGTAAGCCAGAATCGCTCTTCGCACTGCCGGCTTCAATGAGTTGAGAATCAGCTCTCGATCCTCTCGTCGATTGCCATCCAGCGACACACACGAGAACTTTTCAATCCAGTGCAGGATTGCTCGCAGTCGCGCGACTGCTTGATCGCGGTCTGGCAGCTCTCGCAATGTGCCCGACGGAGAAAGACTGCTCGGGACTGACACGCCGTACCGTCGACCAACATGCCTGGCGATTCGAATGGCATCTCGAACAGCAACAACTTCGTCGCCGAAGCTGGAGGCAAGCTCTGGATGCTTGGCTGCAATTTGGGCAACAGTATCAAGCTTTTCGATCTGTCGATCGAACCACTGACGAATGACATCCGGATGATCGATATCGGGATACTCCCGAGATTCAAAGTCGCCCAGCCAATCACGAACCGGCGACAGCACCTTGCTACCATCGGTTGTCAGAACACTTCGTTCTCTGAGCCCTGGGTACTTTCGACGGAATTCTTGCTCGATCTTGTCGAACGCGCTTGCGCCCCACATCGCACGCTCCGATTCGCGGTTGCTCCGATGGAAGAGAAGAACGCGGCGTCCGTGTCGGAGTCACGGTGTTCGGGGATCAGCCTAGCCGCGTCTGTTCGAACTTAGCACAGGTCGTGTGATTCAGCGAATTGGTACTTTCGCCGGTCGGGCCACATCGAGCGACATTGGCCACTTGGCCACGGTCTGGTGACGCTGCCACTCGTTACGTGATTCGATAGGAGACCGTTGGCCGGGAGTACCAAATTGAATGAAAATCGTGCCTGCGTGCCTGGCTGATCGCTGGACGGAGAAGCCGGACCGGGGGGGGCCGCGCCCCAATTCGTCTGCCACTTTGAAGGTAGCTACCCCGCCTGAATTTTTTGCTCGTTTTTTTCACCCGCCAGAATGACAGGGAATGGACCGGGGGGGAGCTTGGGGGAGGCTCCGGAGCAAGTGATGGATGGCCCGGTTCACCGTGCTGGCCAGTTGGCCAGAATGGCTGGAATGAGGGGAGGGAAACGGAGTTTTGTTGGTTTGCTGCGGCTGGAATCACAGTTCCCGCCAAGTGGCGAGAACTGTTCCATTTGGTTTCCGACATAATATCTGTTCGAATCAGGGGACGAGGCTAACCAGTCACTCGCCAGTGAATTCACGCCACGCCTCGAATGCCTCCCATGCAAGGCTCGCGAGCCCATGTTCGAATTCGATGATCTTTCCGTCGTGGAAGACGCTGGCCCGGAGATATATTCGAATGCTCTGTGGATCAACCCCGATTCGGCACCAACTGTTACAAATCTGATCGGCATGTTGACAGTCAATAGATTCTCGGCCACCGCGCCCGCCAGGCGACACAGCATTGTCATCTCCATCTTCGCACGACCTTGCGACTTCTAGGTAATAGATCAGCGACGGTTTGGCCCCGCTACGAAACTCTTCTCTCCCCGTCCTATGAGGGTCACAGACGAAGTGTTTTTTGCCGTTGGCGAAGTCGGCGCAGATTGCCAACGACCGAGTCTTGGTTACGAAGTCTTCGATTTCACGTCCTGAATACTTCAGGAACTTTTCGTCATTCTTCAGCCAGTCTTTCAGCGAATGACATTCCACAAAGTGCGATAGCCCACGACTTTCGGACAGTGGCGGGCATCATTCTACGCCGCTAGGGCCGGGGCGTTGTCGGCTTCATATTGATCCGGCGACTTGTAGCCAAGTGCCTGGTGAAGTCGCACACGATTGTAAAATGTTTCGATGTACTGGAAC
>CALJUK010000034.1 GCA_937975745.1 uncultured Planctomycetaceae bacterium
CCACAGGTCAACCTTCCCCGCGAAGAATTTATCGGCGACGGCAGCAATCCCGAAGACCGCTTCCCGACCCCGGCTATCTTCCCGAAATACTAAACCCGGAATGTTGCCAGCCATAGCATTTTCGACAAGCAGCGACCTTAGGGAATTGTCCAAGTAGTGAGACGATCCATGTCCAATAGTCGAATTCAACTCGCGGAACTCACCCGTCGTCGCTTTTTTGAAAACGTTTACACTGGGCTGGGCGGCATCGGTCTGCTGCACCTTTTGCAAAGCGCGGTGCCAGCCGAAGAACCAATGTGGCGCCCCAGCCGCGGGCAAACGCATCACCCCCCCAAAGCGAAGCGCGTCTTGCAGATTCTCTGCCCCGGCGCCGCTTCGGCGATGGATTTGTGGGAACACAAGCCATCGCTGGAAAAGTACCATGGCAAACCGTTACCGGGTGAAGAAGACTTCGTGTCGTTTCAGGGCAAAAACGGCAACCTGATGAAAAGCCCGTGGCCGTTTGCACCAGCCGGCGAAAGTGGCAAACCAATCAGCACGATGCTGCCGAACATGGCCCGGCATGTGGATGACATCGCATTCCTTCACGCGATGCACAGTAAGACGAACACGCACGGTCCCGGTTGCGTATTCATGAACACAGGACATCCCACGGAGGGCTTCCCCAGTGCCGGCGCTTGGATGAGTTACGCACTCGGCACCGAGAACGAGAACCTGCCTGCGTATGTGGCGATCACCGATATCCGAGGCGAGCCTCCCAACGGCAAGGCGAACTGGTCGAACGGTTTCCTGCCGGCCCGTCATCAGGCGATCATGATGAGCGACCAGAAACCGATTCGGAACCTGGCCCGCCCCAATTCGATTTCAGAATCGGAAGAAGCGGAATCGCGTCGATTGCTGGCCCAGCTCAATGGCAACTTTGCAGCAGCCAATCCTGCGGAAAGCGATCTGCAGGCCCGCGTGGCCGCTTATGAGCTGGCGGCTCGCATGCAGTTGTCCGCCCCCGAAGTGTCCGACCTGTCGCAAGAGTCCGCCGAGGTTCACAAACTGTATGGCACGCAGGACGAAAATCCTCTTAAGGCGGCATATGCACGCAATTGCCTGCTGGCCCGGCGACTGCTCCAGCGGGATGTACGTTACGTGAATCTGTATTGCGCCTCGCGAGCTTCCGGTGTGGACGGACTGCTTAACTGGGATGCGCACAAGACGCTCAAGCCGGATTACGAACGGCACTGCCCGATCTTCGACCAGCCCACGGCGGCTCTGTTGACTGACTTGAAACAAAGTGGCCTGCTGGACGACACACTGGTTTTGTGGACCACCGAGTTCGGTCGCATGCCCACGCATCAAGCGGGCACTGCTGGTCGCGATCACAATCCGGACGGCTTTACCTGCTGGATGATGGGAGCTGGCGTGAAAGGCGGAGTCAGCTATGGTGCGACTGACGAATTCGGCCGTCGCGCCGAAGTGAATGCCACAACGGTCTGGGACTTCTACGCGACAGTGCTGCACCTTCTGGGCTTCGAGCACGAAAAGCTCACGTGGTACCACAACGGCCTCGACCGCCGTCTGACCGACGTACATGGCCACGTGATCCAGGAGATTATCGCGTGAGTAGCTCGGTCTATACCTTGTTTAACGGAGCGTGCCTGCTGCTCTTGCTCTGCACGCTGAAATCAACAGCGGCGGAAATCCCCGAACCACTGGATAAGCTGATCCGACAGACCTGCCTCGACTGTCATGAAGGTGAATCGGCGGAAGGTGGACTCGATCTTGCTTCGCTGGCTCGTACGCTTGATGATCGAGGCTTGCGCGATCGCTGGATTCTGATTCACGATCGCGTCCATACCGGTGAGATGCCGCCCGATCCGAAAGAGTTGTCCGATCCCGATCGTCAGACGCTGCTCAAGACACTGAACGATGCGATCGTAAATGCCGATCGCGCAGACGTCATGGCAAACGGTCGCGGACCGTTGCGACGACTGACGCGAGAAGAGTACGAACAGAATCTGCGAGATGTGCTGCAGTTGCCGCTGCTCGATATTCGCGACATGCTGCCGGAAGATCGCGAGGCCCATCGGTTCAACAAGACTGCCACCGCGCTCGACATGTCACGAGTGCAGTTGGCCGCATATCTCGACGCCGCCGAAGCTGCTCTGCAACAGGCAATGGCCGACGGTCCGAAGCCGCCTCAGGTCACAAAGTATCGTGCCGTAGGAACACAGTTGTTTTCGGCCACCAGTACCTTCGGCGAACGGGAGGCCATGTTTTTTGCCAAGGACAACAAGGCAGTCGGCGCGAAGGAACTGGAAACTCTCAAGGACGATTCCACACTGGAGCTGGCGCTGTTCCGATCCGCTCATTGGCCTTACTACGGTTATCCCCACGGATTCGTGGCAAAACTATCGGGCCAGTACCGAGTCCGCTTTTTCGCGCGGGCGGTCCGGCAAACGGAAGGATATCAGCTCCAGCCGGCAACGGAGCCGGTGCCGATGACGTTCCGCGCCCGCAAGCCGTCCGGCCCGGATGTCTCGGGCGACGTCCGGGCCACCGGTGGAATCATGGACATTCAGCCCAAACCCGCCGTCTATGAGACGATCGTTCGCTTACTCCCGACAGAGACGTTCGAGTACAGCCTGCTCGGTCTACCCGTGCCGCTGGCTCGCAATGTCAATGGCGGCCCGCCGACGTATCGCTATCCACCATTTCCAGAAGGCGGCCAGCCAGGTGTTGCCTTTCAGTGGCTGGAAGTCGAAGGTCCGTTGCCACCGGAGTCGTGGCCGCCCCCTTCCCACCGAGTGCTGTTCGACGATATCGGCTCTGAGGTCACTTCCGAGAATCCGACTAAAGACGCCCGGCTGCTGCTGCGGCGCTTCGTGCATCTCGCAGCACGCGAACCGGTCCCCACGGAAGCACTTGTTCGCTTCGAGCAGCTCATTCAGCGACGGCTCGAGCAGGGAAGCCCGTTTCCCGAAGCGATGCTTGCCGGTTACAAAGCGTTTCTCTGTTCCAGCCACTTCCTCTATCTGCGCGAACCGTCTGATCCAGCGATTGGCAATCTCGATCAATATGCTATCGCCTCGCGGCTGTCGCATTTCCTGACGAACACGCGGCCGGACCCAGCATTAATGGAGCTGGCCGCCGCGGGAAGGATGGGCAATGCCAACATACTTCGCCGCGAGACCGATCGGCTGATTGACAGTCCCGGTTTCGACCGGCTCGTAGGGAACTTCACCGACTACTGGCTCGATCTGCGCAACATTCGACGCGACGAACCGGATATTCGTCTGCATCCCGAGTACCGCTTTGATGATTACCTGATCGAGTCGATGGAGCGCGAAACTCGAAGCTTTTTCACGGCGATGATTCGCGACAATCTCTCAGCGAGTGTGTTAGTCGATGCCGACTTTGTGCACGCCAACGATCGTCTCGCGCGGCATTACAGTTTGAAACCGCTCAGCGGTTCCAAAATGCAAAAGGTCGTATTGCCCGAGGGCAGCCCGCACGGTGGCCTGCTGACCCAGGCCGCGATCATGAAAGTGACCGCCAATGGCACTTCGACATCGCCCGTCGTTCGTGGTGCGTGGATCATGGAACGTTTGATCGGACAACCGCCACCGCCGCCTCCCAAGAGCGTCCCAGCGGTGGAACCGGACATTCGTGGGGCGAAGACGATTCGCGAGCTGTTGGCTCTGCACACCGCATCAGAATCCTGTGCCGGTTGCCACGCGAGATTCGACCCTGTCGGCCTGGCCCTGGAGAACTTCGATGTCCTGGGCGGCTGGCGAACACGTTATCGAGGCATTGAACAGGGAGAGTCGGTCACCGGCATCGACCGTGCCGGCCACGACTTCGCTTACACGCTTGCCGAGCCCGTCGACGCCAGCGGCCAACTGCTGGACGGTCGCCGCTTCCGAGACATTCACAAACTCAAATCCTTACTGGCGAGCAACCCTCGCCAACTGGCCCGCAATCTTCTGCACCAGTTCACGCTTTATGCAACCGGAACACCGGTCCGGTTGTCGGATCGTGCGGAGATTGAGTCAATGCTCGATGCGTGCGAATCGGACGGGTATCGAGTGCGCGATCTCATTCACTCACTCGTGCAAAGCCAAATCTTTCTCGGAGAGGATGGTTGCCGATGACACCTCGCACACTCACCCGTCGTCGTTTTCTTCGCGGAGCAGGAGTCGCGCTTGCGTTGCCTTTGCTGGAGAGTGTGCGACCGGCGTTCGCCAGTGACACTGAGTCACCCACTCCGCGGCGAATGTTGTTGATCTCGAACAACCTGGGCGTCCTGCCCAGGCAGTTCTTTCCGAAAGCATCCGGGCGTGACTACGAACTCTCACCCTACCTGCAGGACCTTATCGAGTTCCGGAATGATTTCACGGTGATCAGCGGCCTCTCACATCCGGATGTCGATGGCGGACACAGCACGGAAAATTGTTTTCTGACGGCGGCTCGCGGACCGACCAAGAGCGGCTTTCGTAACACGATCTCGCTCGATCAATTCGCTGCCGAACGGCTGGGGCCGGTGACGCGTTTTCCTACGCTCAATCTGGGCGTGAACATCGACAAGGCGAACCGCAGTCTCTCCTGGACTCGCGACGGCGTGCTGTTGCCCGCTGAAGACAGTGCCTCGGCTCTGTTCCGCAAGATGTTCGTTCAGGGCGATTCGTCAGCGGTTAAGCGGCAGTTGCACAAGCTTGATGAGCGGGACAGCATCCTCGACACCCTGCTGGATGACACGCGTCAGTTTCAAAAAGCACTCGGTCGCGATGATCAATCGCGTCTCGATCAGTACCTCACTTCCGTACGAGAGATCGAGCAGCGTCTGGATGTGGCGCGGCAATGGGAACTGCGTCCGAAGCCGACCACCGATGAACAACCGCCAGACGACATTCGGGACCAGAAGCAGTTCTTCGAGAAGATCGACCTGATGTTGTCGATGGCTCGCCTCGCGTTCGAATCCGATTCAACGCGCATCATCACGCTGATGGTCGATGCCTTCGCGACTCCTCCCTTCAAACTGCATCCTGATCAGGACACAACTGATGGCTACCACAACCTGAGCCACCACGGTCAATCAGAGTCAAAAGTGCAGCAACTGATTGATGCCGACCATCAGCAGATGATGCTGCTCCACAAACTGTTCTCACAGCTGGCCGAGGTTCGTGAGGGAGAAGATCGCCTGCTGGACTGCACGATGATCCTGTTCGGCAGCAACATGGGTGACGCCAATACCCACGACAACACGAACCTGCCCATCCTGCTGGCCGGCGGCGGCCTCAAGCATGGTCAGCACGTGGCCTTCCGCCGGGATCACAACCTGCCACTCTGCAACCTCTACGTGACCATGCTCCAACACCTGCGTGTTGAAACAGAAGCCTTCGGCAGCAGCACAGGTACTTTGAATGAGATTATCAAATGAACCAGATACAATCAGCCATCAAACGACTGGGTGCGCTCACTGCCACTCTTTGTTGTCTGCTGGCCCGGCGACTGCTCCAGCGGGATGTACGTTACGTGAATCTGTATTGCGCCTCGCGAGCTTCCGGTGTGGACGGACTGCTTAACTGGGATGCGCACAAGACGCTCAAGCCGGATTACGAACGGCACTGCCCGATCTTCGACCAGCCCACGGCGGCTCTGTTGACTGACTTGAAACAAAGTGGCCTGCTGGACGCCACACTGGTTTTGTAGACCACCGAGTTCGGTCGCATGCCCACGCATCAAGCGGCATCCGTTGCAACACGTTGACCGGCGTGGACTGAAGGATGATACTGGCGAAGACGCAGTCAGTCGTCCAC
>CALJUK010000035.1 GCA_937975745.1 uncultured Planctomycetaceae bacterium
AGTTCGACTATCACGCCGACTTCGAGAGCTACGTTTCCAGCAAGGCACGGATTCTCGATCTGGTGAAAACCGATGGGGCAGTTGTCGTTAACAATGACGATGCTCGATTGAGGCGGCTTGTGGCCGACAACAAACCGAACCGCCTGGTGACATTTGCTATCGAGTCTCCCGCGGATGTGCGGGCCACAGTACTCGCGGAATCGCTTCAGGGAAGCTCCTTTCTTCTGCATCTGCGGGAAGACGTTCAACCGGTTCATCTCCGCCTCGTCGGACAGCACAACATCGCGAATGCGTTGGCTGCGGCAGCTGCTGCGGCCGCGGTGGGGATTTCGCTCGTGGACATCGTCAGGGGGCTGGAGAGGTGGGCTGCCGTTGCGGGGCGATTGGAACGCGTGGAAGTCGACGGCCGGCCAAACGGCTGCGGCGCCTATGCACACACCGATGACGCCCTGCGCAGGTCACTGTGGGCGTTGCGCGGATTGACCAACGGCAAGTTGCTGTGCGTTTTTGGTGCCGGCGGCGATCGGGACCGGGCCAAGCGTCCGCTGCTGGGACGAGCCGCAGCCGAAGAGGCCGATGTCGCCATTGTCACCAGCGATAATCCACGATCTGAACAACCTGAAGCCATCATTGAAGACATTCTCGCCGGGTTCGATCGGTCTCGGCACAAGCCGATGGTCGAGCCCGACCGCCAGTTGGCTATTACGCGGGCCTTGCAATTGGCCCAACCGGGGGACTGTGTCCTCGTGGCGGGAAAGGGGCACGAAACTGTGCAGATCGTCGGTGCCGAACGCCGTCCCTTTGACGATCGGCAGGCGATTCGTGGTGCATTGGAATTGAGTTGTCGGGACAGAGGACCGAAATCGGTCGCCGCTTCACCCGGAGTTCAAACGACGCGAACTTAACCGCCCAGTGGGCCAACCATTCATTGGTTCGGCCGTTCGCCGCAGTCAGCGGCGTGATTGTCTGTTAAACATGAAGATCACAATCACACAACTCGCACAGGTCATCTCGGGCCGCCTTTCCGGGCAGGTTCCTCAAGATGCCGTCTGCCAGGCGATCAGTGTCGATTCTCGCAGTCTTCGTGCAGGTGATGTTTTCTGGGCGATTAAGGGGGGCAGCCATGACGGGCACGACTTCCTCTCGCAAGCTGCGGCAGCCGGTGCCGTTGCGGCCGTTGTCGATCGGAGCATGACTGCGAATGCCGGACTGGCGACGATTCAGGTGTCAGACACACTACTGGCGTTGCAGAACTTCGCCCAGTGGAACCGCCAGCAACATGATGCGGTCGTGATTGGCGTGACGGGAAGCTACGGCAAAACGACGACTCGCTCAATGATCCACGCTGCGTTGAGCGGCGAATACCACGGACTGCAGAGCCCCCGCAATTACAACAATCAGTTTGGTGTCCCCCTCAGCCTGGCGTTGATCGTCGCCGAACATGACTTTGCCGTCCTCGAATTGGGTGCGTCGGCCATTGGAGAGATTCGACAGTTGGCCGCCATCGCCGAGCCAGAAATCGGCGTCATCACGGGAATCGGGCCGGCACATCTGGAGGGTTTCGGATCGCTGGAAGGTGTCTTTCAGGGTAAAGGGGAGCTTTTCGACGCACTTCCCCGCGAGGGATTTGCCGTGCTCCCAGCGGAAATCGCCTTTGGAGACCAACTCGTGCGGCGGGCTCGCTGCCGGGTTATTCGTACGGGGCTCTCTCGTGCAGCCGACATTCAGGCATGCGACGTCACATTGCAGCCAGAACGACTCGGCTTCCGGGTCGATGGCGAGCATTTCGAAATCAAAGGAACTGGGCGGCATTTGGTCGATGCGGCGTTGATGGCGATTGCGATTGGGCTGGAGTTTGGCATTTCACCGTCCCATCTGCGGCAGGGATTGGCTGAATTTCGTCCTGTCGCGGGCCGTTGTCAGGTGGTCCACGCCGGACACGGAATCGTTATCGACGACACGTATAACGCAAATCCCTGTTCGATGGCAGCTGCCTGCGAAGCCTTGCAACTGTGGTCTGGCCTGCGGGAGAGGGTCCTTGTCATCGGCGACATGCTGGAACTCGGACCACAAGCGGCGGAATATCACCGTGAACTCGGCCGGATGTCGGTCCAGGCGGGTGTCGATCGGTTGATCGTCGTCGGGCAGTTCCGGTCGGACGTGGTTCAGGGAGCCGTCGCCGCTGGATTTGCGCCCCATCGCATCGCCGAATGTGCCGACGTTCACACATTGGAACTGGTTCTCTCCTGCTGGGTCGGCCCGGCGTCGGCTGTCCTGGTCAAAGCGTCTCGATCACTTCGTCTGGAACACGTTGTCCGTTGGTTGACGGACTGGATGGTTCAACTGGAGTCACTCTCTGGGCGCGAGCCTCAAGAGGTCTCGAAAATTTGCGCCTAGGCGGGCTCTCCACTCATTCAAAACACGGTGTGCACTCGAAAACACAAGGAACGGACAACGAAAGTGTCGGAACTAGCGTCCGGGTTCCGCTGCGTGTCGCAGGTTTGCGGGAATCTTCGACACCGCCGACCGAGTCGGTGGAAGCACCTCTTGGCATTGGGCAAAGTGGTTTCTGGGTCATCACTCCAATCGCCGTTTCGCAGCGGAACCCTTTTTCTTTCCTTTCAACCTTCCTGTTTGTAATTCGGCTGAAGTAGTGTTGTCGTCGCCGAGTGTTTCATCACCCATCGGTAGCTTACACGTATGCTTTTGTGGTTGCTGAATCAGTTTGCGCCGCTGCTGCACCAGGTCGAACAGCATTCGTCCGGCGACTCGCGTGTCTTTCTGACCTTCCGCATTGCGCTCGCCAGTGTCACGTCGTTTGTGCTGGCACTCCTGTTGGGACCGATTGCAATTCGCTGGCTGAAAGGCCGGTTTCGCGAACGGATCGACAGCGGCTCGGAACGGCTGAACGAACTCCACGCCGGAAAATCCTCCACACCCACGATGGGCGGACTGTTCATTGTGGCGGCGACCGTAATGGCGGCCCTGGTCTGGGGCGATCTGGAGAATGTCTACGTCGAGATGGCCATCGTGACCGCATTGGGTTTCGGTTTGCTCGGAGCCTACGACGATTGGATCAAACTCAGTACGCAACGCAACGGACTTCGGCCACGTACGAAATTGATGATTCAAACAGCGCTGGCATCCGGTATGGCCAGTTGGCGGTACTTCGAACATCGCGGTCTCGAATTCGGAACCGATCTGATCTCGCCGATCGGCGGATGGACTGTTCCGCTGGGGGTCGGCTTCATCGCCTGGGGTGTCTTGGTCATCGTGGGCAGTTCGAACGGAGTCAACTTGACCGATGGACTGGACGGGTTGGCCAGCGGATGCACTGTGTTTGCCGGCGGAGCGTTCGTCGCATTGGCGTATCTGGCCGGTCACAGTGTCATGTCTGCCTATTTTGGAATCCCGTTTCTGTCGGGTTGCGGTGAACTGGCCGTCCCCATGGCGGCACTCGTGGGAGCAGTCCTCGGGTTTCTGTGGTTCAACTGCTATCCGGCCGAAGTCTTTATGGGAGACACCGGCGCTCTTCCGATTGGTGCGCTGCTCGGCCTGTCGGCCCTGGCGACACGGCAGGAAGTCTTGTTAGCCGTCATTGGTGGCGTGTTTGTGATCGAGACGGTCAGTGTCATTCTGCAGGTTGTCTGGTTCAAACTCACCGGAGACCGTTTGATCGCCTGCAGTCCGCTCCACAACCACTACCTCTTCCGTGGTCAGCACGAGATCAAAATCGTCGTGCGGTTCTGGATCGGGTCGGCTCTGCTGGCAATCGTTGCAATCGCCAGCCTGAAGATCAGCTGAGACGCCGCGGTTGCTTCTTTCCGGTCGCTTCGTTCCGGTTGTCGCGATTATCACGAACTGCGCGGTGATTCTGCCTGGTTCCGCCAGACCGCGAGGCCCTGAACCACTGCACGTGGCGAACTGACTGGCCGATGGTAACTGTCAGACTGACGATCCCCAGAGGCAACGCAGTTACGATGCATTCGACACTTCACAATCGCGATACCGCTCTCCCTGCCGTCGCTGACGCGCAGCCGGACTTCGATCGGCGATTGTTTCTGACT
>CALJUK010000036.1 GCA_937975745.1 uncultured Planctomycetaceae bacterium
ACGGCGGCGGCCGGTTGGTCGGCGGCCGACGCGAGCAGTGCTTACGAGGTTCCCCGCTGGGGACAGGGGTACTTCTCCGTCGGCGAGAACGGTCATCTGCTGGTCCATCCGGAAAAGGACCCGTCTCGGTCGATTGATCTCAAGGACCTGATCGATCGCGTGCAATTGCGGGGGCTCGACCTTCCGGTTTACTGTCCAACGATTGGGGTCCACCTCGTACACCGACTCGAAGCTACTCGATATCGCGGGAGCGCCGGACGTCCTGCCGGTCCTCCCATTGGGTGGTGAGAGGGACGTGGAAGCCGAGCGGGCCACCGGGACAGACGGCAAAGACGATCCGAGTCTGGTTGCAGCAATGGTTGCACCAAATCTGGTGCAACCGTGAATATCGGAGTCGATTCCAGTCACACCGCACGCGACTCAGTCATCCGAACCGGCTTCGATGGAACGCAACGCAAGTTCGGTCTCTGTCAAGAGAAAAGACCCGTTGTCACTTGGCGACAACAGGTCCTCAAAGGTCGGGGTGACTGCCCTTCGTTTGAACCGATGGTCGCCGCCTGCATCGAAGCCGTCCTATCACCGTGCCCGGAAACCATCGTCGCCACGCGGGTTCTGAAGCTCACAGCCTGATCCATCAGCCGTTTTCAGGCGGTTTTCGGAGTCTGTAATACCCCGTCCGCTTGGAGCCGACGTACTCGATCAACTCCTCTTTTTGCAGCGCCAGCAGGCTGCGGTAGGCCGTTTTACGGGAGCATCTGAACTGCTTCACCACATCGGGGGCTTTCAGTCGGACCCCTTCCGTGAGTTGATCCAGAATCCATGCTCGGCGATTTGTGCCCTCGTCATCAGGGACACCGAAGGCATCACGGACATCGTCATCTGGGACATTGGGGACATCATCCGATTCGTCGATGTCCGTAATGTCCGTAATCACCGGTTGCTCGGCATGGTGGACACTTAGTGATTCCGCGAATCGATAGCCGGGACCGCCGCTGAGAATCACGTCTTTGCGTTCTGCAATGATGTTCACCTGGGTTCTTAGCCCTTCGTAGATGTCGTCACGCAAGTCTCGAATCCATCCGGCGGCAGTTCCTTTGGCTCCATGTCGCTTTGCTTCCTCCTCAAGAGCTTCACCGCTGAAGAATGCGAACAAGCCTCCCTTCGTGCGGCGGCTCAGCAATTCGAGGACAATCCGTCTTGATCCGGAACGCGGGCCACTGCAGATATCCACGCCACAGAGTTCCACTCGATCAGCGTGGAAGACCATTTTGCCCCCGCTGAATGGCTGCGGATCAGCCGCAAAACTGTGGTCAAGCGGCGGCTGGACGGGAGATCCTGAAAGTGGTGTGGGCGATTGAACGAGCGACGAAGGCCGAGCAGAGTCAAATTGTGTCGCGATCCGATCCAAATGCGCTGCGAGCCAGACCGCTTGGTGCTTGAGGTCCTTACGAATCTCGTCGAGTGCGATCATGCCCTCCACGTCTTCGCCGCGGGTCCGAACTGTGTATTCAGTGAGACTCTTCGCAAATGCCACCCGCGAGTCGTGGAGCGGGTCAAGCCGGTCCGAGAAGCTTTGAGCGTATTCGGCCGATTTGTGGAACTCAAGAAGATCAAACGCCTCATGGCTGCCGATCCAGTTCCTGACAATCCATGGGTCAAAGAGGCAGAATGGCGCGTCTTCAGGAACGTCTCGCGTGCGCACAAAGAACGGGTCCTTCGCCCGGCAACTTACGTGGTGCAGGAAGTGCTGCTTCAGGTTGCCCGACCAGTTGCAGATGTCTTCTGAACTAACTCTAAGAACACGCA
>CALJUK010000037.1 GCA_937975745.1 uncultured Planctomycetaceae bacterium
AAGGGACCACGGTCGCGCAATGCGGTGGTCTCGCGAAAGTGGACATCCAGGGGCGGTAGACATCCTCCCGCGCGGCGGGACATAATGACCGACATGCATTGACCGTTCCGATTTGATCGACTTGCAGAAACGGGCTTCGATGAGTTCTTCGCAGTACGAGTACGACGTCCTGGTCATCGGTGCCGGACATGCCGGGACAGAGGCCGCCATGGCTGCGGCCCGGCTTGGCGCTCGGACTGCCCTCCTGACGATGAACTGCGACACTGTTGGCCAGATGAGCTGCAACCCGGCCATCGGTGGCGTCGCCAAAGGGCAGATCGTTCGCGAGATTGACGCCTTGGGCGGATTGATGGGTGAGGTCATTGACGAAACGGGTCTGCAGTTTCGCATGCTGAACCGCTCCAAAGGGCCCGCGATGCACAGTCCACGGGCTCAGGCCGACAAAAAGGCCTACCAGTTTGCCGTCAAACACCGAGTCGAGCAGCAGCCGGGACTGGATCTGCGGCAAGAACAGGTGGAAGAACTCCTGGTCGAAGAAGGTCGAATTGTCGGTATCCGGGCTCGGGGGAATGCCGTCTACCGGGCGTCGGCTGTCGTCCTGACCACCGGGACCTTCCTGCAGGCGATCATGCACACCGGCGAAGCGAAGACTGCGGGAGGTCGTGCCGGAGAAGGAACCACCGGGACCTTGTCCGATTCCCTCCGTCGGCTCGGGTTCGAGCTCCAGCGTTTTAAAACGGGAACACCAGCGCGTTTGAACGGTCGGACCATTGACTTTTCCGTGCTGGAAGAGCAGCCGGGTGATGCCGATCCGCAACCGTTTTCGTTTCTGACAGAGAAGATCACCTCGCCCCAGATGTGTTGCTACCTGACAGCAACGACACCCGAAATCCACGAGCTGATCCGGGCCAATCTGCATCGGGCCCCTATGTACAGCGGACAAATCGATTCGACCGGTCCGCGGTACTGTCCTTCCATCGAGGACAAGGTTGTTCGCTTCGCCCAGCGCGACAATCACCAGATCTTTCTGGAGCCCGAGGGGCGGAACACGCTGGAATACTACTGCAACGGCATTTCGACCAGTCTCCCCCGCGATGTGCAGGACCAGATGATCCATGCAATCCCCGGGTTGGAGCGGGCCGTCATTATGCGGTACGGCTATGCCGTCGAGTATGACTTCGCGCCGCCGACGCAGCTGAAGCCGACACTCGAAACCAAGTCGATCGCTGGCCTGTACTTCGCCGGCCAGATCAACGGCACCACCGGCTATGAAGAAGCGGCCGGACAGGGGCTCCTCGCCGGTGCCAACGCGGCACTCAAAATGAAGGGCGAGTCACCGTTGGTTCTCGACCGCAGTCAGGCCTACCTGGGTGTGTTAATCGACGACCTGGTGACCCGTGGTGTGGACGAGCCCTACCGGATGTTTACATCGCGAGCCGAATATCGGCTGCTGCTTCGCCATGACAACGCGGACCGGCGGTTGACGCCCATTGGACAGGCTTGCGGTTTGATTGCGGCCGATCGCTGGCGGCGGTTCCAGCAGCACGAGACGGACATCGAGCGGGCCAATCAGGTGCTCACGGGTCGCTGGCATCAGGGGCAGTCGCTCCAGGAAATTCTCCGCCGGCCGGAGAGTACCTGGGACACGGTTTGCGAGTTATCCCCCGATGTTCGCGAGCTGGGAATTGCAGCCCGCGCAGCCGACCAGGTCGTCACCGAGACGAAGTACGCCGGCTATATCCGTCGGCAGACTCGCGACATTGAGCGCCAGTCGAAGGTCGAATCGGTCCGCATCCCCGAGACATTCAACTTCAATGCCGTGCCGCAACTTCGCGCGGAAGCCCGCGAAAAACTCTCGCGTGTCAGGCCGGAAAGTCTCGGTCAGGCAGGACGCATCAGTGGCATCACGCCAGCCGATCTGTCGATTTTGATGCTCTATCTGCGCGAGCCGGACCGCTTGGCCCTGTAGCGAATTGGCCCCGTCGCAAGAGTCGCTTCTGACTCTCGCGTTGCGGTAGACGCCCCGGAATTGACGTCGACTTGTCCTCGCCAGAAGCAATTCCGCGGAGCACCCGCGCTCAGCACTCAGCTACAATATGGGGGTCTTAGGTGGCTCGTTTGCGTTACGAGATTTGCAGCGATAGCGAAGCCCGTGACGATTCGGAACTTCCCGCAGTCTTGGGTGTCCAGAAAGCATGTTGACCGATTCAAGAGAATGGATACAATCGGGGCGATTGATAACACTGGTAAATCACACGATTCGTACTGTACTTGCTGAAAGCGTCAATTGTTCGCCCAGTGGAACATCGATCGGCTCCTCGCGGGCTTGGTGAGTCCCCTGGTTTACACTCTGTCTTTCAGGACGGTTGACAAGTGTGATTTATTGGTAAGTTCTCTCGGAAAAGTAAGTTACAGGATTTTATTTGACGTCAGGATCGGTCAGACACGAGCGGTGACGTGAAACCCTGTTCGGCGTGGTTTCTCCGGTCCGCTCCGAAGATTGGTCTGTCAGTCGCAGAGTAGCACAACGCACGACCTCACTTTGGGAAATGATCCCTGCCGCTTTTGCGGTGTGATGGCCTTGCAGCATCATGGAGGAATGGACCTCTCTTGTGGAGGTATTCCTGAGAGGTTTCCGTCGGGAAATACCGCCCACGGACCCGGAGTTCAGCCTGCGAGATACGCCTTCCGTCGGTCCACTTCTTGTGAAGCGGACGCCACGGGTCTTGCTGTCATGTCTCCGCAAGGGCGGCCTGAAAAGGATGATTCAGCGATATGAAAACGGTCTTCACGACGGGCGAAGCGGCCAAGATTTGTAAGGTCAGCCAGCAGACGATCATTCGGTGTTTCGATTCGGGACAACTCAAGGGCTTTCGAGTGCCGGGTTCCCGTTTTCGGCGAATTCCAAGGGATGTTCTCTACAAGTTCATGAAGGACAACCAGATTCCGACGGACGCCTTGGAAAGCGGCAAGCGGAAGGCGCTCGTCGTCGATGACGACGAAGAGTTGGTGGAATTGATCCGCGACATCCTCGAATCGGATGGTCGATTCGAAGTGCGCGTCGCCAACAACGGCTTCGACGCCGGCATGATGGTCAAAGAGTATCAGCCGGACATCATCGTGCTGGATGTCATGCTGCCCGACATCAACGGGAAGGAAGTCTGTCAGCGAGTCCGCCGCGATTCGTCTCTGGATGACGTCAAGATCATCTGTATCAGCGGCATGGTCGAAGCCGACAAGATTGACGAACTGTACGAAGCCGGTGCTAACGACTTCCTGCAGAAACCGTTCGAGGTGGAAACGCTGGTCGAGCGGATGTGTGGACTGCTGGATGTTGAATCGGTCGCGTCACCCCGCTAACGGCGGGATTGGCAGTCCATTGCACAAGCCTCTCCAGCCGCGTCGGATTCATTGCCCGCGCGGCTGCGCAGTGGTCGGTCGCCGTTCGGATGCACGCGGCTTGATGACTCCGAATTGACAGTAGGGCACGCTGTATGGCCGGCGACCTTCAGCCGAATCACGAATCGGGCTCGTCGGCTGCCGCGGAACCCGTCTTGGACGAAGCGCTTTTTCGGGCGAAGCTGGAATCGCTGGCCGAATTCGCGGCCGGCGCTGGCCACGAGATCAACAATCCGGTCGCCACCATTGTTGGCCGCGCCCAAATGCTGATTGCGGGGGAGACCGATCCCGGACGCAAGGAATCCCTCGCGACCATCGTCTCGCAGGCACTTCGCATTCGGGACATGATCGGCGACTGTATGTTGTTCGCCCGGCCGCCGGAACCGAAGTTTCAAACGGTTCACCTCGGACAGACTCTCCGGGAGGCAGCGGCCGGCCTGACCGATTTACTCGTCGCAAAACAGGCCCGCATCGCGTGGGACACACCGAGTGAAGTGACCATCTGGGCCGATCCAACTCAGGCTTCCGTCGTCGCTGCGGCGTTACTCCGAAACGCCATCGAAGCCCAGGCCGAACCGGGGGGAGTCGTCACCGTCCGGATCGCAGCGGTGCGATTGGCGGG